>NZ_JALSKT010000015.1 GCF_026988655.1 Sulfurimonas sp.
AGAGCAAATAGCCCTATTGCGTCGTTAGATTCCTTTGGATTAACCAGTTAGTCCTGCAGAAATCTGCCTAGCACTAGAGCTATTTGCTCTTTGCTGAAGTTGGGGTTATTTATGGAGAGGTACTTATCTTTTTTATTGCCTCGGCACACATGGTCAAACCAAAGGTTGCCGTGACACCCATAAAACTGCCCTTCTCTTTTGTGAGAACTTCTTCGCTTGAGAAGATAACTTTATATTTTTTCTTAAAACCACGTTTTTTCAGTTCATAGCGAATTTTTGAACCAAACTTATCACCATAACTCTTCCAGATATCATCAACTTGTACTTTTGTAGGATCAAGCCGTTTTGCGCTACCAAAAGAGGAGATAAGTTTTTTGTAACATTTTTGCGCAAGAGCGAGTTTTGCATTTCTATCATCTATAGCATCAAGGACAATATCGTATGGTTCAAAGTCAAACGCAGCTACCCATGCATCATCTATACGTTTGTTAATGATCTTTAACTCAGGATAATGCTCTTTTAAAGCCTCAACTTTCACTTCATTTTCATGGAGTTCAGACCACATTTGACGATTTTGATTACTTGCATCATAGCTGTCAAAGTCTACTATTGTGATATTTTTAACACCACTTCTATAGAGACAGTCAAGACAAAAGCTTCCAACTCCTCCAACCCCTAAAAGTATAATGTTTGCATCTTCTAGCTTGTTGAAATCTTCTTTGAGGATTAATTTTATACGGTCATATTTACTCAAGTTAGTCTATCCACTCTTCTAAATTTTTCATACTATTATACGCACTCAAATCAAGCATAATAGGCGTAATAGAGATATATCCCGCCTCAATAGCTTCATAATCACTCAGACCATTTCCGTGACTGCGTTTAGAAAAGTTGAGTGGATGCAAACCAAGCCAATAGAACTCTTCACCTCTAGGATTACGGTGCAGATGTGAGTCATTTGCATAATGTCTATACCCAGCATAGGTTACCCTTATCTGTGCTTCTTCTTTGAGGGGAGGAATATTTACATTTAAAAATTCCCTATGAGGCAGAGGAAAAGAGCCTTCTCGTATCTTAGAGACAAGAGCTTTGATCGTTTTTTGTGCCAAGGCAAAGTTTCCACTCGGATCTGTAAAATCCATCACTTGTGAAATTGCAATGGAAGGAATATCATGCAAAACACCTTCCATCGCACCAGCGGCCGTGCCACTGTAAGTAATATCTTCACCCATATTTGAGCCACGGTTTATACCACTGATGAGTAAGTCTGGTTTTTCATCCTCAAACATCGTACTCAAAGAGAGGTAAACGCAGTCGCTAGGCGTTCCATCATCAAGCTTATAAAAGTCATCATCCACACTCACAAAACGCAAAGGACGCACTAAAGTCAAAGAGTGCCCACAAGCTGACTTTTCGTTTGCAGGTGCGACGACTGTCACTTCAACATCATCAAGCTCTTTTAAAGCTTCAACTAAAGCAAGTAGCCCATTTGCCTCATAGCCATCATCATTTGTTACTAAAATTTTATATTTTTTATTCATAATTGTATTTTACACTATCCCTTATAGTATTTTGCCAAAAAACTGTTGAGTTGGTTCGCAAAATTATGTGCATCTTTTTGTCCAAAAGGTTTTGGACCTTTAGTTATCTCCCCTGATTCCCGAATCTTATCCATCAAATCCCGCATGGCAAGATACTGTTTTATATTATCTTTTGTATACAGCTCACCTCTATGATCAATAGCATGAGCCTTTTTTGTAATCACTCTATCAGCTAAGGGAATATCAGCAGTTATAACTAAATCACCCGCTTGTAAAAGTTCCACTATTTTATCATCAGCTTCATCAGCACCAGCATCAACGATAATGTAACTCACAAAAGCACTTTTTCCTATGCTTATCTTTTTATTTGCAAGTACAAAAGTTTTTATACCAAGTCGCTCTATAGAGCGTAATATGATAGGTTTTAAAAGGTTAGGAAAGGCATCGCCGTCAATATATAAATTCATAAGCAAATCTTAGCAGAATTAATTAAAAAATATCTTTGTTGTGCCGATTTACAAACAAGATGAGGATTTATTATGAACACAACTTACGCACTGAGTAGTTACAGATCACACGACTTAAACATTAGCATGAAAACTTCTAGCGGTGATGTCATTAAGATGGATTTTTCAAACGAAACATCAACTGCAATGAACTACAACAAGGATGACACTTCTGAGTCTGCTTCCATGAGCTTCTCTTCTATGCAATCTTTTTCATACTCTGTTGACTCCAACGGCATTAGCAAACAAGATCAAAAAAGAGATAGACGCTTTTATGAAAAAAGCAAAACCTTTCATAGATGATTTTTTAAAAGAGCTTCAAGTTGATGCACCTAAATCCCCAGTGACAAAGCTCGCTCAAGAAATCGTCTCTATCTTTAGACAAAACGATCAAGAAGACAAACTCAATGATACAAATAAAAATAATTTTATAAAAACGAACATTGTAAAAATGTTCGACAACTCACTAGCAGAGCTTACAGTGCCAGAAAAAACAGAGCCTGTTAACGCTTTAGCAGATATCTTTAAAGAAGCTCAAAAACTTTTAGAAAAAACACTTAAAGAGTTTGACAAAGTAAACAAATCACTTTACGCTTAGGAACATATAGTGCTTTGGCACTGTCATGAAAACATTTTTACTTCTTTTATTTTTACATTTTTCTCTTTTTGCTCTTAGTTTTGAAGAGAATTATAAGCTGCTCAACCATGAGATTGACACGCTCTCACCACAACTCTCCACTGAAGAAAAAGTTGCACTCTACTATCTTGTTCTTGCAACGCATGATACTGTTACTTCTGCTTTAAGTGTGGATGAAAGCAAAGTCAATGAACTACAAAAAATGAAATCCAATACCTTGAGAATTCTTTCAAAGATAGATGATAGAAAGCTTACAAAACAATACCTTGAGATGTACACACAAGCCCAAAACTTGATAAAGCAAAAAGCAAAAAAACAAATATCTCCTTATAAATTACATGTACCTCAAGTAATTTACAAATATAAGTTAATTTATAAAGATAAAGTGCGCTACAAAGATAAAGTGATTTACCAAGACAAACTAAAAACCCAAATAAAAACGATACAACAAACAGACTATATTATTACAGCAGTTACTGCGTTTACAACGCTAGTTCTAGGTTTTTTTATAGGGTTTTTACTTTTTAAAAACAAAGATAAACTGATACAAGAGGTTCAACCTAAGACTCAAACGCAGCAAGATAGTGAAAAGTGTAAAAAATTAGAAGAGCAACTGCAAGAGAATGATTTTATACAAAAAAACATGCAAAATGAATATGAAAAATCTACAAAACAGCTCACACATGAAATCTCAACACTTAAAAATGAAAATACTTTACTTGCTAAAAAACTTACAGTTCAAGAAGAAACCCTAGAAGAGACGCTTCAAGCATATAACGATAAACTACAGGCACTACAAGAAGAAAAAAACAGACTTGACGCCATTATCATCACTCAAGAAAAAGTATCTAAACGCAGT
>NZ_JALSKT010000016.1 GCF_026988655.1 Sulfurimonas sp.
TATTTATCCAGAGATAATTTTCTCTCATCATATCTAAGAGCATAATGTTATTTGCAGTGGAGTTCTGCGTTTGCAAGGCATGTCGGCCTGATACAAATTTAAATTTTCCCTTCGGTGCTTCTTTATAGAGTTCATCCCTCCACTGAGGCATTGGATCAACCCCTTTATCTCTCATCGCTTCCAAATAACATTCGACTTTTGTAGATTTTGTACGGAAAGTTTTCTTTAAAGATGCCATCTCTTTCTCATCTATACAGGTATCTTGTGAATCGAGTCTCTTAGCTCCTGCTGTATAGTACTTTTTATCTTCAGGATAGTATTCATATTCATTCTCAGATAATTTTTTAAAGTACTTATCCATATGCGGGTAAAAAACACCTTTTTCTTTGAGTGTTTGATAGGCTTTTTCATCATAATATTCAAGCACTCTTTCTCTGCTAATCTCTTCTTGCGATGAGGCATAAGCAGATGAAATATTAAAGTAGTTTTCTTCAAAGGTCTCTTTAAATCCATAATCTTCAATATCATCTAAAAGATCTGCATTATATTTTGCAGAAATTTTAAACAATGGTTTTTCTATCTTTTTGCTCAAACCTTTTAAAATGTCAAAAAGAGATTTACTTTCATACATAGGATCTAGTACTTTATTTCGTAATACTATTGCTGGTTCAACACCTGAAAATGACTTCACAGGATCTTCACGCTCGAGATAGGTACACTCGGGGAGCACGACATCTGACATCATTACAGTATCACTCGGCATCGTATCTATAGTCACTGCTAGGTCTAAATTTTCAAACATTTGTTTTGTCTTTGCAACATTAGGAATTGCCTGCATAGGATTTTGTTTATAAGAGAACATCGCACGTAAAGGATAGGGTGTTTTTTTCTCAGCGACGAGATTTCTAAAGCCTATCCATGAACCATTTGGACCTATAAACTTTGCCGTTGATTTATCTACCCTTGCTTTGGCATTTGGATACTCTGGGGCATTTATACTTTGCCATTCAAGGGGAAGTTTTTTTCCAAAGACTATACCACCTTTGACATCGACACCTCCACCTAATGCTGAAAATATTGCCTGGGCACGGCGAAGCTGAAAATCTTGTAAACTCCAAGCAGTGCGACGACCTTGGTAGTAAATTGCCTTGGGAGCATGAGCCATAAAATCTCGAGCAATAGTTTTAATCTCTTGAGCATTTATACCCGTGATCTGCTCTGCCCACTCTGGAGTATAGTTATTTTCCAAAATGTGTTTTTTATACGCATCAAAGTTATTCATATTGTTTTCTACAAAAGTTTTGTTATAGAGTGTCTCTTTCATAACAACATAGGTAAGCGCTAAAACAAAGGCTAAATCTGTACCCACCTTAATACCTAGCCATTTATCAGCATGCTGTGCTGTATTTGTATAACGAGGGTCAAGCACTATCAGTTTAAGACCTCTTCCACGAGTTCGCTTAAACATATCCATAGTATCAGGTGTCAGTATAGCCTCTGCTCGATTTGCCCCTGCCATAATGACATAGGACGCGTTTTGCATATCTGCTTTACCGTAAGAACCAAGGGTAAGAGCATAACCTGCAATAGTCGTTTTTAAGCAAATGGAGGAGTGATTTACAAAATTATTTGAACCTACTAGCTCTCCCATAAACTGTTTAAAAGTATGCTCACCCATCCCCTCACCAGCACAATAGCCTAAGGTTGAACGATTGTCTCTCTCTTCATCAAGTATTTGTATTATCCCTTTAAATTTATCCGTGCCATTAAGGATAGCTTCATAAGCCTCGTCCCATGTCACACGTTTAAACTTTCCTGAACCTTTTTCACCTATTCTTATCATTGGGTATTTTAGTCTATCAGAATCATAAAGAGCGTGTATTCCAGCATCACCACGGGCACAAAGCATATTTTTTGATTTTGGAAAAAGAGGATTAGGATTTAATTTTTTTAAAATTCCATCTTCAATTTTTGCTAAAGCTGTACATTTATTCACACACATCTCACATACCGTCGCAACTACTCTATTATCTGGAATTTTTTTAATTTTTGCAAAAAGCGTAGAGGTGATACTTGCGCTTCCCCCAACAACAGTTAAGGCAACAGAACCTTGAAGAAACTTTCTCCGTGACATCTCAATTTTCATGCAACCTCTTTTCAATGAATTATTTGTTAATATTATATTTTTTTATATCTAAGCCTATTCTTAAACAATATTTTTAAAACAAATACTCATTATTAATGTCTATGTAAGACACCTTTATATAATATGCAAATGTTCATTCATAGCTGATGATGTAACAAAATAATGTAGTGTGTAATAATTTTATATTCCTTCGTTTAATTCAAAGCAAACTTACTACGTTATTTCTTTAAAAACGGACTTAAATGATGAAATGGACTACGAAGTGCCTCTATTGTGATAATTTAGTTTATACCCTTTCGGATAAAAGAGTTAAATGCTCTGTATGCTACAAAAAAAATTCAATACAAAAAATTAACAGGGTAATAACTCTCATCTATGCTTTTATAAATAATGAAAGTGCTTTTCATATAGCGAAGAGAAGCTTCTACTCATATGTATCTGTTCAAAAATACTACAAAGAATTTCGCATTATATGTGCAACTATTTGTGAGAGCCAATATGAAAACCTTAGGTCTAATCAATGTGAATATGAAGAATATTTTTATCTTGAAAAAGCAAAAATAAAGCAAAAAGATTCTGTTTTTGACGCACACAATTTTTTAACATTTGATTATAACAATCATATATACACTTTACTCATGCCCTCGCTTTACCATTATAAAGAACAATTTATAGAAGATTCTCTTGAAGACACCTATATAAGTGAGTTCAATAAGTTTAAACGTGACAGAAGAATTATAAAAGTTTCAAGTTATCACAACAATATTGTCAAATTTTGGAAATATTTTGAGACTCAGATACTCCATTATAAAGGTGTATCAAGAGAATCTTTTATATACTACTTAAAAGAGTATGAATTTAAATATAATCATACACAATCAGAAGCTATCGACCTGCTTATAAAAAACTATTTTAAGGCTTAATCTCATGAATAAAATCGCTATCCTAGGTGTTGGAAACATACTCGAAAAAGATGATGGAATAGCTATCTATGCAACATCTTATTTAGAAAAAAATTATACTTTTTCTCCTGCACTCACGATTATAAATGGTGGAGTAGAAGGTATAAACCTTTTAAATCTTTTTATGGAATATGAACATATTATCATTCTTGATGCCATTGAGATAGATGATGAAAAAGGTAGTATTTATCATATTCCATCTCAAGAACTAACAGGTTATGGTCTGAATTCTGGTGGGGCACATGAGATAGGAGTGCTACAGTGTTTTGACATACTAGAACTTATGGATAAACCAATTCCAAAATCAAGCGTACTTGGTATTATTCCTGATATTATTAATGTTGAAATAGGCTTAAGTGATTTAATGTATCAAAAATTTGATATTTATATAGAAACTCTTGTAAAAATTATAAAAAAAGAGGGGATTATAGTTACAAAGAAAACTAATGAGACCTCTGTGCAAGATATAATAGAAAAATTTAAAAATCCTAGTAGGATACTAGCGTAACACTCTATCTGCATAGTCAACAAAAATTGACTCTTGCAATGTAAAAATAGATTTTTAATTCCAGCTATGCAAATGGTAGTGTTTATGCTCTACCTTATCGTGTGCATGTTTGTGCTGGTGGACAAGTTGTGCTTTTATAAGGGTTGGCATATCTTCAAGGAGTGCATCTATAGCCCCATCAAAGACTATTTTGTGATTTGCTCCTATCACTATGGCTCTTTGTGCTAGTTCTCTGCCTAGACTTATATTGTGTGTTGAGACTATGGCTGTTATATCTAAGCTCTCTAAAAACTCCACGAGCCAACCCGTTGTAGGTGGGTCTAGGTGTGCTGTTGGCTCATCAAGGAGTAATACTTCAGGCTCTATACAAAGGAGTGAAGCTAAAAGGACTTTTTGTTTTTGTCCCCCACTCAGGGCAGTTGTGGCAGAGTTTAAAATAGACTCGATGGAGAATGTTTTAGCATAATGGTGAACTCTATCTTCTATGTTGTCAAATCCAAAATGTTTGAGTCCAAATGCTATTTCATCATAAACAGTTGGGTTAAAAAGCATAGCAGAAGGGTCTTGCATTTGCAGGGAAACATTTTTTCTAAATGTTTTTGAGTTTTTTTTAAGATAGGATTTATTTACAAGATTTTTCTCAAAAAGATACTCCCCCTTTTTGGGATAAATGAGTCCATTTAAAAGTTTAAGGAGCGTTGATTTTCCTGAACCATTTATGCCAAGGAGTAGTACTTTTTCATTTTTCTCAATCTGAAAACTTATATCTTCTAAAACTTTAATCTCATTAAGTTGAAAGTCTTGATAACTGTACGATATATTTTTACACTCAATCATCTATTAATCCTCGTGAACGCAGTCCCATACTCTGTTGGCTCGATTTATCAAGCATGGTAGTAAAAAGACTAGTTAGTAGTGGTTGAAGATTTTTCTTTTTGATACTACTTTTGAGTGTAGCCCCTCGACTCTTCAATCCATCATAGTAATCATACAACATATTTTTAAGTAAGTAAATCTGTGCATAGGTAAAACCATATAAAATAGACAAAAGAGGACTAAATTCAAATACTTTATGGAGATTTATCCGATGTAGTACCGTAAAAGTAAGAAGTGTTATAGCAAAAGCTCTCAAGTTGATAAGTAGGAGTGCAAAAATATCTACAGGCACAAAGAAACTATAAGCTATATATGAGAGTGAAATTGTAAAATTAAAAAGACCAATAACAATAAATACTTTTAAAAGTATTTTCCACCTTGCCTTTGACGCGAGTGCGAGGGTGATAATGATACTAAGGAGCATGACCCACTCCTTATGTATAAACCCAAGGGCTACAACTGTAAAAATATAAAGGATAAACCAAGTTCTATCATGCATCAAAAACACTTTTGAACTGTTTTTTGAGAAATTTTACTCCACTAAGCGTAACAAGTCCCTCCACTATACCTAAAAAAATGTGGGGAATAACTACAGAGGGAATAGTTACACTCAATCCAAAAGGAAAATACAGAGGTGTTTCACCTACAGAAGCAATAATCGGCTGTATGCCAAGAACAAGAGCGACAAGAGCGGAAGAGAAAAAAATACTCGCCCATCCAGCAAAAAAAAGTGCTATATTTTGTGAAAATCTCAATAGAATCTTGTAAGCATAGTGCGCGCTAAAACTCCCTACAAAAGCAATGGCAAGAATATTAACAGGATACGATGTAATCCCTCCCTCTCCAAAAATAAGAGCTTGAATAAGTAAAACTAAAGAAATAGCACTAAAAGAGACCCAAGGACCAAAAAGAAGGGATATAATAGCCACTCCACTCAAATGCATAGTTGTACCTCCAGGAAAAGGTATAACTATGAGCATCATCACAAAAGACAAAGCACTGACACCTGCAATGAAAGGTACTTTTTCTACATCTAAATCTATTTTTTTATAAGCACGTGCCAAAAGCACTGCACTTATAGCTGTAGCAGGAATATATGTCTGCGGTGAAATAAAACCATCAGGTATATGCACTACAAAACCCTAAAAAAGTGTAGAGAATGTAAATATAGCTCTATACTTTTCTTTACCCTCTGCACCCTGCTGAAGTGAGTCTTCATTCAGATTTGTCCATGTTGGTATTTTTACACCTGCACCAATACTGATAGTCTTATAAAATAGACGCATTCCTAAAGTTGAATAGAGAATTTCACCCCCTGTTGCAATTTGCTCTACACCATTTTCCTTATCTCTCCCAATCTTAAGATAATTTGCTTCAAGATCCGCATCAAGACGAAATTTTGATTTTTGGTTTGTGTAGAGTTTATAGGTAAAAGCTCCCGAAGCACGCATCTCATCCGCAAACTTTATACGGACATTATTACTATATGTATGCTCTAGAAAAGTATTATAAGAAGTGTCAAAAGAGAGAGTCACTGCATCACCATACCATTTTGTAGCACTAAAACCGAGCATAAAAGAGGGTGCACCAAATGTTAACTGAAGAAATGGGTCAAAATCTATGCTCTGGCTAGGAAACGTCACCTCTCCTTCTCCCGTTGGTAGACTTACGTTAACATATGTTGTATAATGCCAATCTTCCATATCATCAAGTGACTCAGTTTTTGGGTTGAGCATAAGTCCATCATCATATTTAAACCCAAGTGCCATCATCAATTTTATATCATGAAAACCACTACTTCCTATGTCATCTTCACGCTTTTTTGTATAGTAAGGCAAGAACGCATAGGCACTAAGATAAGGCGTAATTCCATACCCAAACCCATACATAAGGTAAGTCGTTCTATCTATCTCATCATCTACCGCTGATGTATATTTTGTATATGAAGCGTCTTCAATTTTTGCATATGCAAGCATTTTTCCCTCAGGAAGTGTCGCTGTACTTGTTGTCTCTAGTGGTGCACCTGGTCCTTCTAATCCTGCAATACTTAATGAAGCAACCCCGTGGTGTGCAAATGCAGCAGTTGTTAATGCTACTGTTAATAAACTAATTTTTTTCAATTTTTTTATCCTTTTTCTTTAAATAAATTAATCCAAAAAATCCAAAAATGACTACCAAACCAAGGAGTGCTTTAAGAATTGAATTTGAACTTTTTGTTTCTTGCGTTGTTTTTAAATTTTTATCTACATCAACAGAAAGAATTTTTCCATGCCCATCTTGTGAAAAAACTTTAACTGTCCACTTTCCCTCTCTATCTGGCAAGAACGAAAGTCTTGAGTGCACATCAGTTCTACCTACGACAAAAGGCACCTTACTATTTGGTGCATAAACTTCATAACTCTCAAATGAAAAGTCATCTTCTGTTGCAAAAGAGAAAGAAACTACAACACTTTCTGCCCTTGAAATTGAGTGATGAAGATTATGTGCAAAAAGTAAAGATGTGAACGCGAGCACTACAAAGATATATCTCATTTTTTTATCTCTATATTTAACGTCGTTGAATGTATGATTTTATCACATTTCACTCCATCTCCTTTAAGGGTATACGAGGCTTTTATATTTTGTAACCCTAATGCTCTAATACGCACATTAACATGCCCTTCCTCATCACTAACACCTATTACTCTATCGCCATAAGCAACAGTCACTCCTTTTTGCGGCTTAGCGTTAAAGCAAACAAGAAGCCTTGCTTTATCACCTTCCTCAATCTCTGATGGCTTGTTGAGTAATGTTAGTTCCAGTCCATTTTTAAAAAGCTTATCACCCTTATCGTTATAAATTCGCTTAATCGATTCTATACTTTGAAAACTTTTAATCGGCATTTTAACTTTATCTTTTGACTCCTTGAGTGTGCCATAGGGAGTTTTTGTGTAATATACTTTTTTAAGAGAAACAAAAAGTGCATCACATCCATTTTGTATAATCTTATTTGAAACATCAAAAATCCTTCCTTCTTTCAAACAAGACACCTTAGATATTTCATCCTTCTTAATCTCTCTTTCATCTCCGTGAGAGCTTTTTTTGTCTATATGTCCATAGAGTAAAGTAGAAGAATTATCTATCCACATGTCATGTGCCATAAGCGAATAAGCCAGTGTTATTAGTATTGTTGTTTTTTTAATCATGGTGGGATTATTATATATTTATATTTAAATCATTGTAAAAAAACTAATTTCCTATACAGAAACAGGACAAAAGTTCTTTACTTATCTTATTTATCAATAGATATAGAAGCTGAAATAGATAGACACAAGAACTCTATAACATAATACACTCAGTTAAAAGCCTCTTGAATGCTCTATACTTGGATTTGCAAAAATATCTAATACTGTCTGCAAAGTACACTCTTTATTTTTCTTTGTCACTTTTATCCCAAGAGACTTAAGTTTGTCGAGAGTAACTCCTATGTACTCCATCCAAAGTGCTTCAATCTCACTACTTAAAGCTACCTCAACGGAAATAATGTCTTTAGGAACCATACTTATCACTGTGGTCTCAGCCATAGCTTCAGTAAGAGAACAAATTTGTAACATTTCAGCTATTTCAACTTCATTTGCAGTTTTTTTTATAAGTGAACCATCTAAAAACTCATCCGTTGTTTTGATACTTATAGTTCCAATATCAAGTGTTTCATCTGAAGCAGTATTGATAATTATAACTTCATCAAATTCTTGTAACAATGGCATAAGTTTAAATCCTAAAGTACCCCCATCTACTATCTCTATAGTTGGCGAAAAATCGTAATTTTCTTTTATATATTTTGCACCATAGAGTCCTAATCCTTCATCTTTAAAAAAGGCATTGCCTGAACCAATAAGTGCTACTTTTTTATCCATTTTTTTTCCTTATATTGCATGATATACCTGTCCTAATGATATTCCACCATCATTAACTGGTGTTTTACTCTGTATAAAATACTTTCTTTTTCTAATTTTTAACTCTTCTATTACCTGCGATACTAAAAGCTTATTTTGAAAAACACCGCCACTTAACACAACAGGAAGGTCTGGATATTTCATTGTTATATCTATGATAATTTTCGTAATAGTATTGATAAATTTCTTCGCTATTTCTGCTTTATTGCTTTCTTGTAAGATTTGACATATCATCTCTTGATACTCTATAACACTACCTTGAAAAGAGTAGCTATACACCTCTTTCGACTTTGAAAGTGCAGATAAACTCTCTAAAACAAGACCACCTTCACCTTCATAAGCAAGCATTTTCAGGTGTCCACTCAAAGCATAAACAGCATCAAACAGTCGTCCTACTGAAGAACATTTCGGAGAGTTAATTTCTCTTTGATGCATCTGATAAAATGTTTTAAGTTCACTTTTTTTAAAAGAAGTTATAAGTTCAGATTTCATCATAAATATTTCATCTAATGTAAAATATTCAAAAAGGAGCGAAAGAGCAACTCTTCGTGGTTCTCTCACAGCTTTTTCGCCTCCTAGAAGAGCAAAATTTTTGAAATGATAAACTCTCTTATAGTTTACTTTATCGGCTACAAAAACCTCTCCACCCCATATACTTGCATCATCGCCATAACCAGTACCATCAAAACAAAATGCCAAAACTTTTTCGTCTAAAGAGTATTCAGCCATGCAAGCAAGGGCATGAGCATAGTGATGTTGTACCTGTAAAAGTTCAACACCAGTATGATTTTTAATATACTCTTTTGCCCAAAGTGTCGTTTCGTATTTTGGATGCTTATCACAAACAATTATCTCAGGTTCAAAGTTATAAACTCGCTTTAGTGTCTCTACTGTTCTACTGAAGTATTCAACTGCTCCTATGGAATTTAGATCTCCTATATGTGGAGAAAGAACAATGTTATTATTAAATGCTAGTGCAATCGTTGCTTTTTGATTTGCACCAAGTGCTAAAATTTTTTTCTTACTCTTATTTTGCATGAAAAAACTCTGAGGAGCGAAACCCCTTGCCATTCTAAGCATTACCAACGATGCATTGACATCTTGAACTACACTATCATCGCAGGCATTAATAATCTCTCTATCGTGAGTTAAAACACTGTGTATAACAAAAGGAAGTTTATTGAGTAACTCTTTAGCATCTCTTATCATTGGCTCATCACTTATATTGGCACTAGTAGCAACTATAGGAAAGTCCAAATTTTTTAAAAGAAGTGCATGAAGTGGTGTATAAGGAAGAAATACACCTATTCTATCGATATTTGGAGCAATAGAATCAGCGAGAGATGAGTTTAATTTTTTCTGCACAATGACTATTGGTCTCTCTTGAGAAAGAATAAGTTTTTCATCTTCTAGCGTAAGAGAAGCTACGCTTTTAATAGCACTGATATTTTGAAACATCACAGCTAGGGGCTTCGAAGGTCTATGCTTTTTCAAACGCAGTAAAGATACACTTTTTTCATTTCGAGCATCACAAACTATATGAAATCCACCTAGTCCTTTAATAGCAACAATCTCTCCACTTCTTATTAAATCACACAAGCTCGTAAATGCTTCTTTCTCATTCACTTGTACTGTTCCATTAGGCTCAAGAAGTTGAAGCTTTGGACCACACTTATAACATGAAATTGGTTCAGCATGATATCTTCTGTTATTTGGGTTATTATACTCCTCTTTGCACTCTTTACACATGACAAATTTATTCATAGAAGTATTTTTTCTATCATAAGGTAAATTTTTAATAATAGTATATCTTGGTCCACAATTTGTACAATTTATAAAAGGATATTCATATCTTCGATTTTGCGGATCATTAAACTCTTCAAGACATTCTTTACAAAGTGATAGATCAGCTGGAAGCATAATAGAAGTACTCATCCCGTTACTTACAGACTCTCTTATCTCAAAAGATATAGAACCTTGAGAGTCAATTTTTTCTTTACCAATAAAATCAATTCTTGAAAGCGGAGGACTCAACAACGTTACATCTTCTAAAAAAAGTTCTATTGCAACACTGCGTCCCTCGACTTCTATCACCACGCCAGAACCATTGTTGAAAATAAAACCCGAGAGTCTATGTTTTGACGCAAGTTTATAGATAAAGGGACGAAAACCTACACCTTGTACGATTCCGCGTATTTCTATTTTTACCCTACAGGAAGAGTCCGCCAACAACAGCATTTTCCTTTCCTATTGGGTAATTGATATTCATATGAGGAGGTGTCTGCTTAAGATTTCTCTGCATTCTTGAGAAAAGAGACTGATTTGCGAAATGGGTACCACAAAGAACTATCTCTGTAGCCTTTGTTTTACTTTTAAGTTCTCCAAGGAGTTCACTAAAATAATCCCCAAAACTTTCAAAAATAGAATAACTTAATATTGCAGTACTCACATCAGCCAACTGATAAGATATAATACTAGTAAGAAATGCAATATGATCAAACCTGTTGTCTTTTACATGTGTATCTATCTGTAATCCGCCCTTTCCTACAAACTTCATCGCTTCATTGACGACACCTCGCATACTCTCATCTTCAAGTCCTAAAAGAATTGCTGTAGCTTCAAAAAGTTTTACATCATCTCTAGTTTGCAGTGCTTCTAACTTTGCATAAGCTTCTGGCATTTTAGTTTTAAAGTTAACAACAAGTCTATCTGATCCTTCTCTCAACTCTGTCATATTTTGTAAAAGGTTTGTTGTATCAAAAGGCTTTGGTGGTACAATTCTTATGCTGTTTTTCCCATCATAATATAAAAAGGATGGCTCTTCATCGAAATAAGCACCTACACATTTCTTAGAAAAGAGATTGTGTTCAGCTATCACTGACATGAAAGATGCTTCATCTTGAGAAATAATACGTTGTTGACTATGATATAGTTCTTCATCCCCCTCTAAAACATTTGCCTTATCAACATGAACAGAGTCAAATTTCTCCATTTTATCAAAAAGAGTCTTCCCTTTAAATGCGACAGAAACAAAATCATGAGCTACACTGAGTATGTTTTTGGACTCAAATGCTACAGACGGAAAAGAAACTCTTTCTCCCTCAGCTAAAAACATCACGTCCTTATTTAAGAAAACTCTTAAATCTTTCTGTGAATTTACTTCTAAATCATAATCCATCTTTATATCAGCTTCAGTATATTCATCTGCTTCTTCATAAGCGATATATTCAAATCCAAGTTTTTGAAGTTCTACGCACAGAAGTATAGAAAATCCATCTTCTGGGTATTTTACATATCCTGTATTATTTTTTGTTAGTTCTTTAAGTTCTTCCGATTTTAGTGTTACATTCAAAATAGGTCGCTCAATCGAAAGCAGTGCTTGAAACTCTTCTGTAATAAGAGAAAGATTGTCTGTTATTTTTGAAGCATTAATCATCATAATGATAGACTCTTTATTCAGTTGTGAAGCTTTATAAAAAAGTCTATGACCGAATGTTGTTTTCATAAGAAGCTTCTTGTCGTCAGCTATTGCTTTTGCTGCCACCTCAAACATCGTTCTAAAACTACCAGCATCATTTGCATAACGTTCGCTTGATTTATTTACTAAACGAACAGGAGGTGCACACTCATGACAAGAGTTGATGTAATGCTTCTCTTTCAGACCACTACTCTGCATCTCATCTTCACATTTTGAGCATGCTCTTAAAAACTTAAAACTTGTATTTGCTCTTTCATATGGGTACTTTTTCAAAAAACTATAATTCCCGCCACAGCTATTACAAGAGATAAAAGGGTAATAGTATCTTCTTGATGAAGGATCAAAAAGCTCTTTTTGACAGTTAGGACAAAGTCCAAGATTAAGAGGGCAGTCACTTTTTATTTCAGGAAGAGACTCTACAATCTCCTCACTTTCATAATTTTTTGAATCTTTCAAAAAGATAGAAGCCGGTAATTTTTGTGCAATTGATTCAAGACACTCTTGTAATTTTTCATGCTCTGAATCAAAAACAAATATTATTTTTGTTTCTTTTTCTTCTATATGTGTATTTATACCAAACTCTCTAATGAGATTAACAATAGAATTCCGTATATACTCTTTTTTTGCTATTAGTTCAATTTCAAGGACAAAAGCCATTACTTACCTTTTTCATAATCATAGCAAAAAGTATTTAAACTTTTTGCTATAAAATGATTTAATTTAAATGTCAATATTTTTATTACCATCTTCATTTACTTTCATAAATTTACTACCTCCTACAACAATGGCGATATCGCCTTCTTGCCAAAAGATTGTTCTCCATATTTGATAATATATATGAAATACTACCCAAATAATTATAATCCACATACTCATATGGTGAACAATTCTTACATCCATAATTGAAGGAATATTTCCAGCCATTCCTACCATCCATGCACTTACTGGGATAGTCCAATCAGTAATTAAATGTAACATCCAAGGCCACCAAACACCAATACTACTCTCTCCTGATGCTAAACCATGAACATAAAGCTGAAGACCTGTAAAAAGCATCCATGCCAGCAACATATGAAAAATAATAAAGTAAACAGAATTAAAACTATCACTGTGTGATGAATCAAACTTTTTTCTTCTATTTAACGTTATAAGATTTAAAATTACTTCAAAAAATTCTATGATATTCTTTTTTGTTGGTATAATTTTCAAATAATGCTTTTCGAATCGTGAAAAGAAAAACAGGTAGCTCACTATTATTGAGGTTACATCAAATATAATCGCAACCATAAAATGTCCCCAACGGTTCCAAGCCATGACATACTTATCTACTGCATCATCAGCTATGAAAGCTTGATAATATGGATCTGCAATATAGAGACCAGTAATAATTGCAACTATCATTGAAAAAACATTTACCCAGTGAATAAGACGCATACTAAATGTCATACGTCTCACTCTCACTCTCTTATGTCCTAGTTTATCGTCATATTCGACATTTTTACTACTCATGCTATTCTCCTTAGATACTACATTGAGTATCTATCTTATAAACACCAAGTTCTTTTCCCTTGCTATCTACAACATGCACAGCGCAGGCGATACAAGGGTCAAAACTGTGAACTGTTCTAATGATCTCTAGTGGTTGCTCAGGATCTGCTACTTTCGTACCAATCAGAGAAGCCTCATAAGCACCTAAACGACCCTTATAGTCTCGAGGCGCTGCATTCCATGTAGATGGAACAACTGCTTGATAGTTAGAGATTTTTCCATCTTCAACTTTTACCCAGTGACCAAGTGCACCACGTGGTGCTTCTGCAAGACTTGCACCTTTCGTGCTTACACTCACCTTATCAAAATCAAACTCTGTCCAAGTATTTAAATCCCCAGCAGCAGCGTTCGCAGCTAACTCATCAACCCATTTTATCATCTCATCAGCCATTAGTTCAGTTTCTATCGCTCGTGCTGCTGTACGCCCTACAGTACTAAAAAGAACCGTAGTTGGAAGATTACCCTGTTTTAAAAATTTAGTTACATATTTTGTGATGAGTTCGTGTCCGGAGGCAACACCGACTATCATACGAGCAAGAGGTCCAACTTCCATTCTTTTATCATCATAAATCGGAGATTTAATCCAAGAGTATTTTTCATCAGTTTTAAGATATGACATGCCATCTGCTTTTTTCTCTAACCCTGTATACTTAGGAATAGTTGTTCCATCATATGGATGTTGTGGCTCTGCGGCATCATACCATGAATGCGTAACATCCTCTTTAATCTTCTCTGGATCAAGTGGGTAAACTTTACTTAAGTCACCATTTAAAACAACACCAGATGGGAAAAGAAGTGCAGACTTATAAAAACCAGTATCATCTAATCTAAAATCTCCATATGTCATATAATTCAGAAGACCACCACCTGTTCCTCCAACGCCTTTTCCTGTTGTATGTGCAGTATATGTAGCTGTCGCATCTGTTGCTTCATCCGCATACATAGTTCCTGCCATATATACCGTAGGAAGATAAGCCTGTTTAATAAACTTAGTACAGTCTTTCAAGATACTTTTAAATAAAGCTATACGAGCTGGGTTTTGAATATCTTGTACACAAGTAACTCCACCAACAACAATTGATTGTGGATGTGGATTTTTA
This sequence comes from Sulfurimonas sp., assembly GCF_026988655.1. Lineage (GTDB taxonomy): Bacteria > Campylobacterota > Campylobacteria > Campylobacterales > Sulfurimonadaceae > Sulfurimonas. The sequence continues at coordinate 14,554 of NZ_JALSKT010000016.1, forward strand.
CCACCAAAGATTGCCTGCATTTTTGCCATATCTCTTTGAATATCAAGAGCTTTTAAATATTGAGCAACACCGATGAGATTTTGTTCTGGTGTAAGCTTGTAGTGCTTATTTCCCCAATAACCATTTCCAAAGATACCTAAACGGCCTTGTTTAACAAACTTAGCAACTCTATCTTGAATCTCTTTGTACTGTCCTGCACCTTCAATATAAGGGTTTGTACCAGCTACTTTTGCCCACTTTACAGCTTCCTCTGAAGTTTTTTGAGGATCTGCAGAAAGAGCCGAAACAACATCAACAAAATCTAATGCATGAAGATGATAAAAATGAACTAAGTGGTCATGTAGATAAAGAGAACCTTGAATAAGATTACGTACTAGACGTGCATTTTTTGGAATAGTAATATCAAATGCATCTTCCACTGACTCAATTGAACGCTGGTAATGTGTACCCGTACAAACACCACAAATACGCATAGCTAAAAGACCTGCATCACGAGGGTCACGACCTTGTAGAATTGTCTCTATTCCACGAAATAACGTTGATGATGCATATGCATCTACAATTGTATTGTTCTCATCAATTACAGCTTCTATTCTTAGATGCCCCTCAATTCTTGTAATTGGATCTACTATTATATGTTTTTTTGCCATTTTAATACTCCTTATTCTCAGTTTTTCCAGCTATAACACTTGCAGCCGCATGTATCCCTATACCAATACTCGCTGCCGTTAATAACCCCAAACCAAATTCATCAACAGTTTTCTCAACACCACCAGTCGGTGCTTTTATTTTTGCATCAGCCATTGGACGCTCGTATGCGTATTTATCCCAAAAATCAGGTTCAGAACAACCAATACAACCACGACCAACACCGATAGGCCAGTTTACACCCTCGTTATATCTAACAATAGAACAGTTATTAAATGTCATTGGACCTTTACATCCAACTTTATAGAGACAAAAGTTGTTTTTAGCACCTTCATCACCCCACTCTTCTACATACTCACCCGCATCAAAGTGTGCACGTCTTTCACAGTTATCATGTATTCTATATCCAAATGCAAATTTAGGACGTAGTAACGAATCTAATTCAGGAACTTGACCAGTTAAAATATAGTGAATAATCACACCAACCATATTGGCTGGATTAGCAGGACAAGCAGGAATATTAATAAGTGGCTTCCCTTTTAAAACGTCCATTACGCCTACAGCACTAGTAGGATTTGGAGCGGCAGCTGGTACTCCTCCAAATGTAGCACAAGAGCCAACAGCAACAACTGCTGCAGCATGCTTTGATACTCTCATAAGATGATCATACATCGTTTCTCCATATGCACCAATAGTACCAAACTGTCCATCTAGCCCCATCGGGATAGCACCTTCAACGAAGAGTAAATACTTATCTTTAAATGTGTGCATTGCCTCTTCTAGCTGTTTTTCAGCTTGATGGCCAGAAGCTGCTTGTAGTGTTTCATGGAATTCTAAAGATATAATATCTAAAAGAATTTCATCAATTTTTGGTCCATCTGAACGTAGTAATGCCTCTGAGTTACCTGCACAATCTGAAAGTTCAATCCAGATAACTGGGGCTCTATTCATTAGAAGTGCTGCATCTGCAACAAGTGGCGTAAATGATGCTGGCAACATAAGCATACCCGTCACAGCACTTGCCCATTTCATAAAACTACGACGATCAACCCCTTGACTTTCTAGTAAATCGTCTATATCTAAACGATTTTCTCTTGGTGTTTGTGTTTTAAGTTCTTTAATTCTTGCTTCACATGATTGAAATAGCTGCTCATAATATGTATCACCTCTATTTGTTTCAACACGTGCACTTTTAGATGTAAAAAGTTTTTTAACACCTTCGATTCTATCTGACATAATATCTCCTCTTTTTAAGACTGAATAACTGTTCAGTATGCTACATAAAAATAACTTAAAGTAATATAATGAAAATTAAAAAAATATTATCATATTAAATTCTTATATTATAATAGGACTAAAATCCCAGAATCCAGAACCTTGCATAAACTGAACATACGTATAAGAGGGTCTATTTCATAATACTTTTTCCCCAGATAAAAAATTCTCCCTATCAGCATAGTGTACATTTTAAGTATAAAATTTTGTTTCTAGGAACTTGGAAGTTTTGTAAAATTAGACAAATTCTTTAAATGAATTACAGTTATATTTAATTATTTTTTAGATAAACTTCCACTCTTCAAATATGGTGTTGTAGCCAAGTGTTAAGGCGGCGACTTTGCAAAGTCGTGATCTCTTAGTTCAATTCTAGGAGAACACCTCCAATTCTATTTTTACTTCAAACTTAATTTAATTCAATACAAAAAATGATTTAGATAAGATATACATATGAACCTACAGATAAAAAGCAAAGTCAAACAGATACTCACATCTGATCTTCCTTTTACTGATAAAGTCTCTTATAGAAAGACAATATTGCTCAATACTATGCTGTTGTTTTTATTGTTCGTTTTGCTTTTTTTAACTATCTTTAACCTTATCACGCTTCATCACTATACTACGGCACTATTTGATTTTATTGCTTTTGTTTTTACTCTAGAAATCCTAGGTGATTTTAAACGCAATAACAATATACAAAGAACTTCCATACTTACAAGCATCATCATAGATATACTTTTAATACTTTTTGTATCCAATCATGGACAATCACACCTAGGAATTATCTGGCTTATTTTTGTACCTTTTGTAAACATTTTACCTAATGGAAAAAATATCGGTCTCACGCTAAGTATCATAATTTACTCATATTTTTACTATCTTGCCTATGAGGGTTTAGGTCTTTGGAATGACGGTTATTGGAACTATACAGATCTCATAAGACTTATGCTTTCAACTTCTATTCTTACAGCTCTTGTCTATCTTATGGAGTCTATCAGCGAGCAAGCTGACAAGGAATTAAAAAAAGTACGTATGCGTGAAAAAGTTATCATGAAAAAATTAAATACACAAGCGACTACAGATGATTTGACAAAGATGTATAACCGCAGATACTTTACAACAATCACGCCCTCCATTATCAACACCGCACGACGTGAAAATGAGTACCTTACCTTTTTTATCATTGATATAGATTTTTTTAAAAATTATAACGACTACTATGGTCACCAAGCAGGAGATGAAGCACTGCAAAAGGTAGCACAAGTCCTTATAGAGTTTATGCACAGACGAAATGATTTTGTTTTTAGACTCGGAGGAGAAGAGTTTGCAGGACTTATTAACTCAAAAAATATTGAACAAACACACAGATGGCTCACAACACTTTTAGAAACAGTTGCCTCTTTGGAGATAGAACATCTCAAAACAAAACTAGATAAAAAAGTTCTCACCATCAGCTGTGGTGCGTTTACAACAAAAGCAAATAAAAATACGAATGTAAATATACTCTATAAAATTGGAGATAAAGCACTCTATCAAGCTAAAGAGAGTGGACGGAATAAAATAGTGTTTATAAATGAGGGGTAATCATGCCTCATTAAAGAGGCAGATGACTATTTTGCTAATGCTGCTTTTGAAGCTTCAACAACTGCAGTAAATGCTGCTGCATCGTTCATTGCCATATCAGCAAGAATTTTACGATCTAGTTCGATACCAGATTTATGAAGACCATTCATGAAAGTTGAATAGTTCATTCCGTTTAAACGACATGCTGCATTGATACGGATAATCCATAATTTACGGAATTCACGTTTTTTTTGCTTTCTATCACGGAACGCATACATCATTGAGCGTTCTATTTGCTCTTTAGCTTTTCTGAAGTGTTTACGACGACCGCTGTAAAAACCTTTCGCTAATTTTAATATCTTTTTGTGTCTTCTTCTACGAACAACACCTGTTTTAACTCTTGGCATTTCTTTCCTTTTTTTTCTTTACCCAGCTGCGCTTAAGCAGTCGAGGTGCCATGTCTGTGATGGCTTGCCCAACTCTTTAAAGTTGGAGATTTATGAAAAACTAAAATTAGTTAATCATATCCTTAATGTTTTTCTCATCCGCTTTAGCAACTACTTTTGGAGCATTTTGCTTACGACGAGTTTTTGCATCTTGTTTTGTTAGAATATGGCTTCTAAACGCAGTTCCACGTTTAATTTGACCATTTTTCTTAACTTTAAAACGCTTTACAGCGCCTTTTACCGATTTCATTTTTGGCATCGATAATCCTTTTCGTAAAATTTTGGAAATGCGATTATACCAAAATATTTCTAAATTTTTGCTATACTCCATCTATGAATTCAATAAAACATATAGAAAATGCCCTAAAAGAGCTAGATGACGAAGTACAAAAAATACTTTTAAACTGGGATATCCCACTCAATGAAAAAGATAACCTTATGTTGCCAATTTTACAGCAAAAAAGAGTTTTGACACAAACGCTTGAAGACTTAACCTATCTAAAAGAACATCCACCAACTCCAAATCAACCCTGTGGAATTTCAAAATATAGAGAAGATTAAGGAAAATTAGTTATAATTTCATCGCTTCTCTTTAGACCTGTGCAATGGGTTGCTAAGATAATGTGTCAGAGTAGGAATACAGCAGCACACCTTAGTTTCTCATGTGCCGCAGCCATCTGGAGAGAGGCACCTCAAAACAATAAAAAAGAAAAACTATGCTTTACATAGTCACTGCTCTCAAACCTGAAGCACAAGCTTTCGTTGACAAATACAAACTCACAAAATCAAAACTTCAAAACTATACACTTTTTCAAAATCAAGATATCAAACTTATCATCAGCGGTTTAGGTGTTCAAAATGCAAGACTAGCAACACAAACGCTTATCAACCACTTTGACATAAGTGATGATGACTTTTACCTCAACATAGGAATCTGCGCTGCTTCAAAAGAGCACAACATTGGCGATTTGATTGAGATTGGTGCTATTTACCATGAAGATATTTGCTATGTATTTGATACTACAAAAGCGTGTATCACCTGTCTTGATCAAGAGAGTTCTAACACGCAGCACAAGATAGCCGACATGGAAAGTTATGGATTTTATGATGCCGTCATTCATAATCCTGCCATCAAAAACTTTCACATCCTCAAAGTCGTAAGTGACCACTTTGAACCCCAAAAAGTCACAAAAGAAAAAACAAAAACACTTATCTTTCATGCTATAGACAATATTCATACTATTATAAACAAGGATTTCTCTTGAAAATATTTTTACTCTTTTTAAGCCTTTTTCTCAGCCTAAACGCAGCAACACTTAGTGATACACAGCTCAAAAAAATGATAGGACGTATGCTTATCCTCGGCTTTAGTGCCAAAGAGATAAATGCAAGTTCACAAATAGCAAAAGATATCCAAAAGTATGATTTGGGTGGTGTGATACTATTTGATAGAGAATTTAAAGATAGAAACAAAACAAAAAATATTGCTTCTCAAACGCAGCTACAAAAACTTACAAAAGATTTACAAACATACTCTAAAAAACCACTTTTTATCGCAGTTGACCAAGAAGGCGGAAGAGTTGCACGACTCAAACCACAGTATGGCTTTGTAAAAATCCCCTCAGCGGCAAAAGTAGCAACACAAAATCTAAACGCAGTACACGAGATTTACCAAACGCAGTCACAAATGCTCCATAAAAATGGGATAAACCTCAACTTCGCACCAGTTGTTGACTTAGCAATCAACCCTAAAAACAGCGTGATAGTTGGGCTTGAACGCTCTTATGGAAAAAATCCTCAAAAAGTAGCAACTTATGCCGCGGTGATGATAGAAGAACAAAACAAAGAACACATCATCTCTGTTTTAAAACATTTCCCTGGTCACGGCTCATCTTTAGGTGATTCGCATAAAGGCTTTGTGGATGTCACAAATACTTGGACACAAAAAGAGTTAGAACCTGACCTTACGCACTTTTCAATTTCTGCAACTCCAGATACGAAATTTGATTAGCCCGAATAAGCAACTTCATCCTAAGTGCAAAATGATTTAAA
>NZ_JALSKT010000017.1 GCF_026988655.1 Sulfurimonas sp.
TAAGAAGGATATATAATTATGAGTGTACTTTTAGAATTTTCAATGTTCCCTACTTCAGATAACTGTCGAGAGGGGAGTTCTGTATCAAAACAAGTAGCAAAAATTATCGATGCGATAGACAAGAGTGGAGTAGCGTATCAACTTACTCCCATGGGTACAGTTGTTGAAACTGAGACTATGCGTGAAGCATTAGATATTATAGCGCTTGCTTATGAACAAGTAAAAGATTGTGATAGAGTCTACTCTTCACTTAAGTTGGACATTCGCCAAAACACAGAAAATAGACTTAAAACGAAAATAGAGTCAGTTGAAAAAAACATAGGCAGAACAGTCAATAAATAATTTATCGACTAAAACACTATAATGAGCTTTGCTCATTATAGTGTGGAACACAAAAGACTACAAAACTTCTTCACGAACGATTTTGACAGCCTCAACCATATTTTTTAGACTTGGCTTGACTTCTTCCCATTTTCGTGTTTTTAAACCACAATCTGGATTTATCCAAAGTTGCTCTTTTGGGAGAACCTCTAAAAGAGCTTTTATCTGTGTGACCATTTCATCCACACTTGGTACTCTTGGTGAGTGAATGTCATAAACACCAGGACCAACTTCTTGTTTATAGCCAACTTTTGCAAAGATTTTAAGAAGTTCATTACCACTTCTTGCGGTCTCTATAGAGATAACATCGGCATCCATTGCTTCTATGGTTGCTATGATGTCATTAAACTCACTGTAACACATATGTGTGTGGATTTGTGTCTCTTGTTTTGCAGAACTCACAGAGAGTTTAAAGTCTCTTACCGCCCAATTTTCATACTCTTGTATCTTGGATGTTCGTAAAGGATAACCCTCTTTAAACGCAGCTTCATCGACTTGTATCATTTTGATGCCTGCCTTTTGTAGATCATTGACTTCATCGCAAATTCCTAAAGCTATCTGTTTTGAGACCTCACTTCGCTCTTTATCATCTCTAACAAATGACCAGTTGAGTATCGTAACAGGACCAGTGAGCATTCCTTTCATGATTTTGCTCGTTTTGCTCTGTGCGTATGTAATCCACTCAACCGTCATAGGTTTTGGACGTGAGATATCACCATAAATGAATGGTGGTTTAACACAACGACTTCCGTAGCTTTGTACCCAGCCGTTTTGTGAAAAACCGTAGCCTTGGAGTTGTTCTCCAAAGTACTCAACCATATCATTACGTTCAGGTTCACCATGCACTAAGATCTCAAGTCCACACTCTTCTTGAAATGCGACACAATCATCTATGTACTTTTTCATTTCATTTTCATAGCTAGTTTTATCTAAGTTGTTGTTTTTAAATTCACGTCTTGCATGTCGTATTTCTGGTGTTTGAGGAAAAGAACCAATGGTTGTTGTTGCTAGTGGTTGGTACTTGTATTTTGCTTTTTGCAGAGCGATTCTCTCTTCATAAGTTCCATCACGTTCGTATTTTTCTATGTCTGAAACTCTTTGTTGGACTCTCTTATCATGGATACGTTGGGAAGTTTTTCTTGAGATATTTGCTTGTTTATTTGCTTCAAACGCAGTAGATTCTTCATCGCTTAAAGATGCCTCACCATCAAAAAATATTTTTGATATTAAAGCTATTTCATCTAGTTTTTCTACACCATAACTCAGCCAGTTTTTTATTTCATCATCTAATTTTTCTTCATATTTTAGGCTGAAAGGAACATGTAAAAGTGAGCATGAAGATGAGATAAAAATATTTTCTTTTTTAAGCTTTTTTGCTATTTTTTGAAGCATTTGAACAGTTGCACTAATATCATTTTTCCAGATATTTCTTCCATCAACAAGACCACATATAAGTTTTTTATCTGAAGCTGCAATAATATCTAATGAATCAAAGTTTTCTTTGCCATATAAAAAATCGAGTCCAATCCCATAAATAGGAGTGTTTACAAGAATTTTTGTTGCTTCTTTTGCATGTTCAAAATAGCTCATAAGAATAATATTAATATTATTTGATATGACAGAGAGCCTGTCGTATGTAGGCTTAATTAAAGAGAGGACTTTTGTGTCTAAATCTTTTACAAATATTGGCTCATCTATTTGAAGCGTAATGCTTTCATCTAGCTGAGCTATTTCTTTTAGAAGTGCTTCATATATAGGCATGATTTTTGAGTAAAGCTCATACACATCACCACCGTCAACTCTTTTTGAGAGTCCAAGGTAAGTGATAGGTCCTATAATATTTATCTTTGTCTTAATTCCTTGTTCTTTTGCTTCTTTATACTCTTGTAAAAGCTTTACTGCGTTTAGCTTATATTCATCCTCTACTGAAAGTTCGGGAACTATATAATGATAGTTTGTATTAAACCATTTTGTCATTTCACAGGCAGTTGCTTGTGTATTTCCTCTTGCCATTGCAAAATAAAGCTCTTTATCTTTAAGCCCTTGAAATCTTTTTGGCACAGCACCGAGTAGCACTGACATATCTAGCATATTGTCATAAAGTGAGAAATCATTTGAAGATATATACTCAATTTTTGCATCTTTTTGGTAATTCCAGTGTCTTTGTTTGAGTCCATTGGCTACTTTTTCAACTTCTGAAAATTCACTTTTTTTAGCCCAAAAACTTTCAAGGGAAAATTTTAGTTCTCTTTGTTCTCCAATTCTTGGAAATCCTACTACATACGTATTTTTTGACATTACAATATCCTTTGTTTTGTGTCATTTCTGACAATAATTTTTATTTGTTAAAGTTTTATGATTTAATTATAAGGAGATTGAAAGAGGAGGGTGGACACCACTACGGCGAAATGCAAAACATACAGTATAAAATGGGCATCTCGGAATATAGTGGTTTAACAAAACCATCAATTTTGATTTGATGGTGAAAAAGAGATGACAATGACAAGGATTTGAAGTCGTTAAAAGTGCTAAAGCAGTTGCAATAAAGAGTTCTTTTAGTGCCATTATATCTCCTCGTTAAAATTTTTCGAAATTATATCATACTTATTTGATATTTTTTAAAAACTCACTCATAAAACGTACACCTGCACCTGTTCCACCATGAACATTTACATCCCAAGGGCTCTCAGTGTAGGCACTTCCAGCAATATCAAAATGCAACCATTTATCTTTGTTCTCTTCTTTTATAAAATTATCTAAAAACATTCCTGCCGTGATAGCTCCACCATAAGGTTTATTTGAGATGTTACAGATATCTGCAATATCACTTTTTAGTTGTTTTTTGAGATGTTTGTTAAATGGCAAACTAGCTGTTAATTCTCCTGCTTTACTCGAAGCTTTAGAGATATCATGTCTGAGTCTATTAGAGTGTCCCATTACACCAGTTGTGTATTGACCAAGAGCGACCATACATGCACCTGTGAGTGTTGCAAAATCAAAGAGATAGTCAGACTGTACTGTATCTTGCGCATAGTCAAGAACGTCAGCTAAGACTAAACGACCCTCAGCATCAGTATTTCTAACTTCTATGGTGTCACCTTTACGAGATTTGAGTACATCATCAGGTTTGTAAGCATCACCGCCTAACATATTTTCAACTGCACCAACAAAGGCATGAACTTCTATGTCAAGTTTGAGCTCACTTACAACTTTAATAATGCCAAGAACAGCACAAGCCCCAGCTTTATCCATCTTCATTGTTACCATAGAAGTAGCAGGTTTAAGGCTCAGTCCGCCACTGTCGTATGTAAGACCTTTTCCTACTAAAGATATGATTTTTTTAGGATTAGCAGGTTTATATGCAAGATGAATAAGTTTTGTATCATGACGAGAAGCACGACCTACAGCAAGCATAGCTTCACATTTTTCTTTTTTAAGTTCTTTATTTCCTAAAATGTCGCACTCAAGCTTATTCTCTTTTGCTAATTTTTTAGCGAGTTTTGCTAATGCTGGAGGATTCATATCATCGGGTGTAGTATTGACTATGTCACGAGTAAAGCATGTAGCTTCTGCTATGATAATAGACTCTTCAAAGCTATCTTTTAGCTCTTTAACATCATCACAAAGGAGGTAGATTTCTTTGAGTTTTACTTTTTTAGGTTTACTTTTGTATGCGTTAAATTCATAACCACCTAATATGATACCCTCTATAATGGCTTTGGTATTGCTACTTTGGACATTGAGATTTGCAGTTTTATAGTTTGCTGCTTTTAAGGTTTTTATAGCAGTAGCTATAGTAGATCTCACATTGTCATTATGCATATCCTCTAAGCCACAAGCAAGGATGTTTTTTTCATATAAAAAACAGTTTGTATCTTGTGCTGCTTTAAAACCAGCTTTTTTGTAAAGCTTGGCATTTTTGTCTGATGTAAGTGTCTCTTTTGTAAAAAGGACAACTTTGAGACTCTCTTTACTTTGACTTGAAGAATTGTTCATTAGTTCTATATTCATATTATGTTCCATTTTGTAAATTATTTTTATATAGTAGCAGAAATAGAATAAAATTTCTTTATCCAATCAAAGTGAGCTATTTTTTGTGATAAAATAATTTCATGAAAAAAAATAAGATTTTAATTATTGAAATAAATCAAGAAAATTTTGATGCCTTGAACAATGTACTAAAAAAAGATGATTTTATTGGTGAAGCTGTTATTGCAAATGAAGAGTTAAAAAAAGTAAATTTTGGAGATGGTGGGTATAGTCTTATCCTTGTTAATGCGGATGTTGATTATGTAGATATTGAAGAGATAGTTGCTTTTGCAAATACAAAGTATGGAACAAAAGTCCCTATCATTTATATTGACAGTGCTAAAGTACATGATAAAAAACTACTGAGTAAATGTTTTGAAAATGGAGGATCTGATTATATTAAAAATCCTTTTGACTCTAAAGAACTCTTAGCCCGAATCAATTACCATTTTCATCTTTTTGAGAAGATTAGAAAATGTCAAGAGGGGCTTGATCAGCTTGCAAACTTTGCAATGGTTGATCAACTCTCTAAGCTTTCATCAAAAGTTCATATTCAGTCAATCTTAAAACATCAACTTAATAATTATAAGCGTTATAAAACGCCGACCTCTATCATCTATTTTAGTGTCCTAAATATAGATAAAATTATTGGAAAGTTTGGTTTGAAAGTTGGTGAAAAACTTATCTACAAATTTTCGCAAGATTTGAAAAATTTCATACGAAAATCTGATGAAGTAGGGCGTTGGGATGGGGCTGATTATGTGGTGGTCCTCACAAATACAAATCTAAAAGCAGCAGAAATTTTGGCAAAAAAATTAAAAATACAATTGGGTAAGGCAGATATGCTCAAAGGAATAACACCAGATTTAGCCTTTGGATTAACAACATTTCGTCATGAAGATGATGTACAAGATGTAATGAACAGAGTAGAAAATGCACTTCATGAAGCCGTACAACAAGAGTATGGAAAAATGAAAGTTAACTAAGCCAAAGGCCTAGTCAAAGTGGAGTATATCTTTGGCTTGTATCATATCTTTGTCTCCACGACCTGAGAGATTTACGATGATGAGTTTATCTTTAATATCAGGCATCTTTTTTAGATAGGCTATAGCATGAGAACTCTCAAACGCAGGAATGATTCCCTCTTTTTGTGAGAGCCATACAAAAGCATCGAGAGCTTCTTGGTCTGTGACATTATCATAAGAAACTGATTTGTTGTCCTTATGAAAAGCGTGTTCAGGTCCAATACCAGGATAATCAAGTCCAGCACTAATAGAGTGTGCTTCTAAAATTTGTCCATCTTCATCTTGCAGAAGGTAGCTCATTTGTCCATGTAAAACGCCAGGACGACCTTTTTCCAAAGAACAACCATGTTTGTTTGTATCTAAACCTAAACCACCTGCTTCGATGCCAATACATCTAACATCCTCATCTTCTAAAAAGTGTTGAAATGTGCCTATGGCATTACTTCCACCACCAATACAAGCAAGAACATAATCAGGAAGAGTATTTTCTTTTTGGAGTATTTGTTGTCTTGCTTCCCAGCCAATAATAGCTTGAAAATCTCTTACCATCATAGGATAAGGATGTGGACCTGCAACTGTACCGATAATGTAAAAAGTATCTCTTGCATTTGTAACCCAGTGGCGAATGGCATCATTCATAGCATCTTTTAGTGTTCGTGAACCGCTCTCTACTGCGTTTACTTTTGCGCCAAGGAGCTTCATACGAAATACATTGAGCTCTTGTCTTTGAACATCTTTTGCACCCATAAATATTTCACATTCTAAATCAAGTAAGGCACATATTGTCGCAGTGGCAACACCATGTTGTCCAGCGCCAGTTTCAGCAATGATTTTTTTGTAACCCAAACGTTTAGCCATTAAGCCTTGGGCAATGACATTGTTTACTTTATGGGCACCTGTATGATTGAGATCTTCACGCTTTAGGTAAATCTTTGCACCAAGTTCTTTAGAGATATTTTCAGCATAATACAAAGGAGAAGGACGACCAACATAGTCTTTAAGATAATAATCAACTTCCTTCCAGAAACTTTCATCAAAACGAATAGATTCATACTCTTCTTTTAATTTTAAAAGTGCCGGCATCAGTGTCTCAGGAACATAACGCCCACCAAAGATACCAAAGTGTCCATTTTCATCAGGGTCAAATTTTGAAGGGGATGGGATATAGTTATTCATATTAGTTAAACTCCTTTTTTGTATCGCAATATAGTTTTGTATTAAGTTCATACATAAAATACACTATCCTTTCTTTGTTATTTGGTTTTTTTGTGATTGGTTCAAAACTACTATCTGTGCCAATTTTACAATTACAACAAACATAGGCTTCTAATATTTTAGTTTTTAGAACTTCTTTATTACGAAATGCTTGAATTGTAACTTCTAATTGTTTTTCAGCTTTTCTTCTGTTTTTTTGTAAGTTTTTTGGTTTAATACATTTTAGTTCAATAAAACAAAATGTAGTATTATTATATATAGCACAGTCACATCGTGAATTGTCAGTAGAGTTAGCAACACATGAATCTATTTTAAGAAAATTAATAGGGTGTTTTGTGTTATTTATAACTTCAAACTCTCCATGCTTTTCTACTATAAAAGCTGGCTGTTTATCATTCCCATCTTGAATAAAAAAGTTTTTTTTATTTATACTCTCTAAGCAATGATTAAAGTTATTTATCACTTTTAAACTCACTATAGATATCTATTAAGTCATTAAATTCATTGTCTATCAGACCACCAATATCATCAATGGCATTCTCTTGTATCATTCCTGTGGATTTACCTTTAATATTTTTTGAAACTCCATGTTCAATTAGATATGCACAAAATTCATTAGGGTCTATTTGTTGCTCTTCTTGAATAAGATTAGATATCTTTTCTTTTAATATAGGGTTTGTATTTGCGGCCTTATGTGCGAAAAGGAGTACATTTAAAATAGATAAGATATATGGACTATGAGTCATGATAGTTAAAGAACTTTCTTGTCTATTCTCTATTATATATTTAATCGTATCAATTTGTGATTCTGGATATAAATTTAATTCTGGCTCTTCTATAATTATATTTTTATGTTTGGTAGCAAAATATTTTAAAGTCAAGTAAAGTGGCAATGCAGATTGTATTCCACTAGAACTATTTTCAAGAGCTAACGAGTTATTACTTTCATAGTAAATTCTATCATTTGAATTTTCATTTTTATACTTCATATTAAGTATATCTAGCTCTTTAATCTCATTTCTTGCACTGTTATACTCAGAAGAAAACTCTAAAAGTATTTTTGGTAAAGGTATTTTAGCATTAATAATATTGCTTAGTGATTGATTGAAAAGTGAGATTAAATTTCTTTCTGCTGGGATATATTTTGATTTTGAATGATTAATACTTCTATCAATATTGGTCAAACTATTCCTAAGCTTTTTGTTGTTTTTTAATTTAATAATAATATCAGCTAAGTCTTTATTGTCCATTGAAACTTTATTGATGAGTTCATCAAGGATATCTTCATCTTTAGCTGCATTCATTAAATTATTCACTGCAATTGTAGTTTCATGTTTTTGTAAAGTTTGAAGAAAATTTTTTCTTGTTTTAGAAAAATTTATTTTTAAACCAACAATACTTAAGATGAGTAGATCATCTTCCTTAACTTCTATAACACAGTCTTTATTAAAAAAATCAATATTAAAATCTTTGAGTCTCTGAAGGATTTCAGTTTCGTCAAGAGTGAAGTCGGTAACAATAATAATTAGCTTAGCTAGTGTACTCTTTCCGCTGCCATTATCACCAATAAAAAGATTTGTTTTTCTGAGTTCTACATCTATATTTTTTAAAATTCCAAAATTTTTAACAGTTAGGCGTAGCACTAATTCACCTCTATTACTGAATATACTTCAGTTTTTTCTTGTAATTTTTTGATGCCGTCTAAAAAGTTTAGACCTATAATAAAGCAACACTCAACACAGATAGCACCGGTTTGATTGACAAGTGTTGCTGCTGCGTTTGCCGTGCCTCCTGTAGCTATTAAGTCATCTATGATAAGCACTTTTGCACCCTTTGTCTCACCAAAGGCATCGATATGAACTTCTATCTCATCTATTCCATACTCAAGAGCATACTTTTCACTGATGGTTGTGTAAGGCAGTTTTCCTTTTTTACGGATTGGTACAAAACCAAGGCCGAGCATTTGAGCGAGTGCTGCACCAAAGATAAACCCTCGTGCATCTATCCCAGCGATATAATCCAAGTCATATTCTTTATACCTTTTTGCAAGGTGATTCATAAGTGTCGCGTATGCTTCTTTATTATTTAACAGCGTTGTGATATCTTTAAAAACGATACCCGGTTTTGGAAAGTCTTGGATATCTCTTATAGAGTTTTCGATGATACTTTTTTCATTTTCACTAAGTGTAAGCATTTTTATCCTTTAGAGTAGGGCGTCGATACGACTTTCAAGTGCTTTGATTTTAGCATTGAGTCTATCAACTTCTTGTCTGTGTTTTGAGTTTCTTTGTTTGAGCACTTTGAGCTCATTTCTGAGTTTTGTCAACTCTTCGCTTAAAATATCTACATTTCCAAGAGCACGTTGGAGCTGTATTTGATATTTTCTTATCAGAATTTCAGCCTCTTGAAGTGTTAATTTCATTAAGTCATTACTTCTTTGTTCTTTGTTAGTAATACTTTTAAAGTAAAACATTTTTACAAACAAATAAATAGAAACAATAGAAAGTATAGTTAAAAGAGACCATTCCCAAAACATGATTAGATAACTTCTATTTTTTGAACTCTGTTTACATGACGACCACCATCAAAACTGCCAGCTATCCACGCGTCGATGATAGATTCGGCAACACCTTCACCTACTATACGTTCGCCATAGCAAAGAATGTTTGCATCATTATGTCCACGTGCAACTGTTGCAGTATAAGCATCATGGCAAAGTGCTGCACGAATGCCTTCATGTCTGTTAGCAGCCATACTCATACCGATGCCACTTCCACAGATTAAAATACCTTGTGCTTGTGTATCTTCTAAAACAGCTAAAGCAACTTTGTGTGCATAATCTGGATAATCAACTCTGTCCTTACTATATGGACCAAGGTCAACAACCTCGTGTCCTTTTGATTGTAAAAGCGCAACTGTCCAGTTTTTCAACTCTAACCCTGCGTGGTCTGTTCCTATATAAAACTTCATTCTTTCTCCTCTTAAGATAATAATAAATTAATAATTGCCTGTACTGGCATAAAAAGTACATACTGGTTTAAGGGTGTCATCAAAATTATAAGAACAATGATGATACCGTAACGCTCATTTTTATAATAAAATTCTGCTATAGCATTTATCTTGTATTTTAACGCAAGATGCATTAAAAAATGACCTCCATCAAACTGTGGAATAGGTAGGAGATTAAAGACTCCTAGAACAATATTGATAATAAGCAACTGATAAACAAAGATATATAAAAAAACATATATAAGAGAATCTGCCGTTGTAGGTGCATCCATAGCTGTCAGAGCGATGGCGGCAAAAGCACCAAGTGTAAAGTTATATACTATACCGGCTAAATCAACTTGTATAGCAGCGTTATATCCACCTCTTCTTATCACTGTTGCAGTATTAATTGGGACAGGTTTTGCCCAACCAAATAAGAACCCACTGTCACTTCCAAAAAGCATAGGTAAAAAGTACATAGTCGCAGGAACGATAATAGTTCCGACTAAATCTACATGTGAGATAGGATTGATGGTTAGGCGGCCTGCATTTTTTGCCGTCATATCACCATACATATAGGCAACCCATCCGTGCATTATTTCATGACCAATAATGGCAATAGCAAGTGCTAAAACAGCAGCTGCTATTTTAAGTATATCAAGTAATTCCATAATAATCTTTGTCTTGTTTTTCTCTTTCTTTGATAGCTTTATCCAAATAAGGAGACTGCTCTAAATCTGTAGGCGTTTTTCCTATTCTATCCCATCTTATTTCATAGTTTTTATCTATAGAAAAGTAGATGAACCATGGTGTTCCTTCAATGTTTTCGTATGGAACAGCACCCCAAAAACGACTATCGTTTGAGTGGTCACGGTTGTCACCCATCATAAAATAGTGATCTTTTTCGACCTTGATTGGATTAAAGAAGAAGATTGGCAGTGGATTGCGACCATCATCAATAATCTTAGGATCATGATGCACGCCAGGGTGTATTTTCATATAAGGGTTTTTGACCCATAATTTTCCATCAAAAATAGCAATTTCATAATCTTTGTAGTTTTCTTTTATCCACTCATCACCTTCTTTAAAATGGATAAAAAGATTTTTTTCTGCAACAAAAAGTTCATCTCCAGGAAGTGCTACACAACGTTTAACAAAGTGTTGCTTGATGTTTCCTGGATATCTAAAGATGACAATATCTCCATGTTTTGGTTTATCTCCATCTATAAGTTTAAGCTTATCACTCCAAGGTAATACCGGAATTTCTAAAAATGGAATATATGGCATAGGCATACCATAAGCAAACTTTTTAGCAAAAAGATGATCACCAACTAAAAGAGAGTCTTTCATACTTCCACTTGGGATTCGAAATGCCTGTGCGACAAAAAAGATAACAAATAAAACGATTACAATCGTACCTGTCCATGAGTTTGACCATTTATAAGCTTTGTGTAGAAAGTTTTTCATTTATGCTTTCTTAGCTGCGTTTAGTTTTGCTGCTTTTAGGGTATTGCTCAAAAGCATAGCAATAGTCATCGGACCAACTCCACCAGGAACAGGAGTAATATAAGAACATTTTTGTGCAACATTGGCATAATCAACATCACCAACAAGTTTTCCATTTTCTGCTCTGTTAATTCCGATGTCAATGATAATAGCACCATCTTTTACCATATCTTCTTTGATTAGGTTAATCACGCCAACACCAACTAAAATAATATCTGCATTTAAGGTATGCTTTTTCAAATCATCAGTGAAAATATGACAAATTTCAACAGTTGCGTTTGCATTTAAAAGAAGAGATGCCATAGGTTTGCCCACGATGTTAGAAGCACCAACAACACAACAGTTTTTACCTTCTACATCAATGTTGTACTCTTTTAAAAGTTCCATAACACCAAGCGGTGTACAGGGTACAAAACCATCAAGATTTGTAACAAGACGTCCTACATTGTAAGGATGAAATCCATCGACATCTTTAGCAGGGTCAACAAGCTCTAAGATTTTTGTCGTATCGATTTGGGGAGGAAGTGGAAGTTGTACTAAAATACCGTCAATATTACTGTTTTGGTTCATCATCTTGATAGTATTTTCGATGGCATCTTGAGATATATCTTGTGGCATTTCATGTGATACAGAATAAAATCCAACACGGTCACAAGCCTTTTTCTTCATGCTTACATAAGCTTGACTAGCTGGATCTTGACCAACTAATATAACTGCCAATCCCGGAGTTACATTTTTTTTTGCTTTTAAATCTGTAACTTCCAAGGTGACGTTTTCTTCAATTTTGTTCGCGAGTGCTTTACCATCAAGAATTTGCATTTAAACCTCTTAAATAATTTTTTTGATATTATACCTTTTTAAAATAATATTAGGCTAATAATGAAATATATATTTTTTTTGACACTGCCACTTCTTTTATCTGCAACAAGTACCTTTATTACACCGATGGAGTACGCTTCACAGCTTTATGAAAACCCAAGAGGTATAGGCTGTCAAAAGTGCCATGGGAAAAATGGCGAGGGTAAAGTCATAGCAACGTATATATATAAAAAGAAGAAAAAAAGTTTTGTAGGACCTGCGATAAATAGCGTCTCTTTTAAAGATTTTGACAAGGCATTAAACAAAAGAAAAAAAGGAATGCCACGCTATTATCTTACAAACAAAGAGGTAGAAGCACTTTACTTTTATCTCCATAAAAATGACAAAAAGAAGAAAACAGATGCTCAGTAAAATAGAAGAAGCATATGCTAAACGCAGCTTAAAAGAGCTTGATGCTTTGGCAGTTCCTCGTTTGAGAAAGCTTAATAAACGCAGTGATTTTAAATCTGTCTTGATGCTTTCATGCAATAATATCAAACACCTTTCAAAAGTAGAATCTTTAGATGCAGACTGCATCATCTTAAATCTTGAAGATGGGGTGAGTAAAGAAGATAAACCTTTTGCACTTGTTTTAGCAGCCATATTTATTTCACGCATACAAGAGAGTGATAAAAAACTTGTTGTGCGCGTCAATGCTTTGCATGAGGGTGGCTATGAGGAGATTACCTATCTCAACCAGTTTATGCCAGATGCCATCAGAGTGCCAAAGATAGAAAATGATAAAGAAATAAGAAATGTTTTAGCTCTTTTAAATGAAGAGATAGAGTTGCATCTCTCTATAGAAACAGCACAAGCATGGCACAACCTCAACACTTTGGCAGTAAATCATAGAGTGACAACATTTTATCTTGGTATCTTAGATCTTTTTGCAGATATGGGTCTAGCCCAATCTTTAATCGAGCTAGAAAATCCAACCCTACAGTATATGTTGGCACATTTTCTTATAACAACAAAAGCTATGGGTGTAAAACCTGTTTCATTTGTTTTTCAAGAGTATAAAGATTTACAAACATTTGAGAAATGGTTACTCTTAGAACATACAATGGGCTACGATGCAAAAGGGTGTATCTCTCCTGCTCAAGTGGACTTAGTCAATACAATCTTTGTTAATAAAGAAGCAGAAATTAAAAGAGCAAAAACAATAGTTAAACTCTTCGAAATGCATAGAGATGAGGGCATCACAGGTTTTGTAGATGAGGAGTACGGCTTTATAGATGAACCAATATACAAAGGCGCACTCAAACTTTTAAGAAGCTAAAAAGTAGCTTCTATAATTGAGGTGTAATATTTTCAATATCTTGTTTTTTCTCTTTATCTAGTGGTAAGTGTACTATTTTTTTACCCATATTTCCAAAATCTATTTTTTTCATATTTAGTTGTCTTACTCTTCTGTTGTGTTGTGTATGATAATTTAAAGTCAGATCTGTTAAGTTCCATGCTGTTGTCCATATTGTTGAGCTACGCATTAGGTCATGCGTTTTGTTTGTATCACCTACACTTCCTTCTGCAGCATCTCCACCTATTGGTAATTGAAAATTATCAAGTATCCTGAATGTTTCATAAACTGCCTCTTTTGGATTGTCAAGTTCACGTGCCAATTGTGTCCAAACTACCGCTCTTACAAAACGTGATGGTGGAGTATTGTCCCCTGGCATTCCCAATAAACTTGTGCCGTGACCTGTTGGTTTTATTTTTAAACCATTTAATGTTTTTGCAGGAAAACCATTTTGAGAGAGGTTAATGTAATTTCTCATATTTGTCATATGCCAATCATACGACGGCTTATTTGTGATAACCTTTAATGGTGCATCAAAGATTTTAAATTTACCGCTAACAACTTCGACTACTATTGAATCTCCATTTTTATCAGTTATCATCCAATGGGTATCTGTTGTAGTTCCTATGGCTTTTTCAAACACAGGAACAATGGTTAAGGTATTTAGTTTTTCTCTAACTTCTTTGACTGATGAAAACTGAGATAAAATATACCCTGAGATATCCATTGAAGTTAAACAGTTTTTAGCATTTTTCTTTTCATATTTTGCATATTCAACTTCTCCTGAAAAGTAAAACATCCCAACAGCTAGTCCTTTTTCATTTAAGCCATCTGCTATAAAATTAGTTCCTATCATATCTAAGCCGACAAATCCATATTTGGTTTTGTATGGAATCCCGTTCAGACCATCTGGGGTAGAGCCTACAAACTGAAATCCTCTTGGAACAATTGCCACTCGTGATTTAAGGTCAAATGTTCCCCATTCCATTGTTCTTCCATAAACTACTCCACCATCTTTTGCTACTAGGCATATACCAGTACATGCACTTAGATTACCTTGTGTAAATAGCATAAGTACTATACTTGAAATCACAATTTTAAAAATATTTTTTTTCACTTCACTCTCCTTTTTTTGTTATTCTATCATAAAACTATTTGTTATCTACTGTTTTTTAGCGACCTATTGCATTTTCAAGGTTAGCTACTGCTATGTAATAATTGTAATAGTTTATGATTAGTGAAGCCTTTGCGTTTATATATCCTTGACGGGCTTGTTCTAGCTCTATATAGTCTGAAAGATCATGCTCATACCTTTTACTTGCCTGATAAAATTTTTGGGCTGAAGCCTCCATAAGGCTTTGGGCAAGTTCTAAAGTGTCTTTATTTCTATGAAGATTGATGTAGTGCTTAGTTACATTCTCTTTTATTTTTAATTTTAAGTCTAGCTGTTTAAAACTTTCGACTGAGGTGAGTATCTTGCTTCGCTGCGTTTGGGATTGTGTTGCACCGCCCTCATAAAGATTCCAGTTTAGTGTTACACCTGCTTGCCATTGATCTTGTGGTTGAAACTGTTTGAAAGTATCTAAAGATTGTTTTGTGTAGTCGGCATTGAAGTACAGAGCAGGGTAGTACTGTGATTTATTTGCAGCAATAGTTGCATTGACACTTTTTACGTTTAAACTAGATGCTTTGAGCTGGGCTCTATTATCGTACGCGTAAAGGATAGAATCACTCAAGCTTAGGTCATAATCATATACAGATTGGTATAGAGTGTTAAGATGTAACTGTGGTGTATAGACTTTGTAGTCACTACTTAGTGAGTTAAAGCCTACTATTTTATCAAGCGAGGCATAGGCTAGTTTTAGATTGTAAAGTGCATTTTTGAGTTCTATTTTAGCCCGGATTAGATTGACCTTGGCATCTGAGATATCTATTTTAGTTCGTATTCCTGCTTTGAAGTATTTTTTTGCACGATAAAGCTGCGCTGCGTTTAGCTTTACATTTTCATTTTGAACATTGATAAGTGCATTTGCTTGCAAGACAGTATAATAAGCTCCTTTGACTTCTCTTTTTTTATCAGATATTTTTTGAATATTTTGCATCAAAGTTGCTTCTGAATCATATTTTGCAACATCTACATTTGCTCCTGTCTTTCCAAAATCATAAATGATTTGCTTGACAGAGAGTTTGCCAAGTAAAACAGTGTCATCTATCATTCTTGATTGATTGGATAGGTCACTCATACCTACTTTTGAAGCTGCAGCTTTTAGGTCAACTCTTGGAAGATAGTTTGCATAAGAGATATCGTATTGTTTTTGTGAAGCTTTATAATTTAAGCTAGTGACTTTTAGCTCAGGTGAATTTTGTAAAGATTTAACTATAAGTTCATCTACTGTATACACTTCAGTAGCATGAAGATTCAAAGCCAAAATACTACAGCCTAGATATTTGAAAAAAGATTTATGTGACATTAGATAGACTCCCTTCTTGTTATTTCATCTTCAACATTGACAAATTTTTCTCTCATTGTTTCAAGAAGTACATACAACACAGGTACAAAAAGTGTACTAACAAAGGTGGCAGCTAGCATACCAAAAAGCAACACTATCCCGATTGATATTTGTGTAATAGCTCCAGCCCCAGAAGCAAATGCTAGAGGAAATATACCAAATACAAATGATAAAATAGTCATCATAATGGCACGAAATCGTAGTGTAGAAGCATTGAGTGCAGCATCTTGTATACTTACTCCACTTTCACGCTGTTCTTTGGCAAACTCTACGATGAGTATGGCATTTTTTGCAGCTAAGGCTACAAGTAAAACTAATCCAACTTGTGCAAAAGTATTTAATGGTAAGCCCATAAAATGTAAACCTCCGACAGCTCCCCCTATAACCATTGGTACAGATAGCAAAATCATCAAAGGAAGTATCCAGCTTTCATACTGCGCAGCAAGAACCAAAAAGACAACTAAAGTTACAAAAATTACAATGTAGATTTGAGCATTTCCAGCGAGTTTTTCCTGATAACTCATTCCTGACCATTCATATCCATATGTTGTGGGTAATACCTCTTTAGCAATCTCTTGCATTGCCTGCATAGCATCTCCTGAACTATAACCCGGGGCAGCTGCACCATTGATTTGTATGCTTCTGTAAAGATTATAATGCGTCAAGTTCTGTGGACCTGTTATCTCCTTTATAGAAATAAGCGCATTGAGTGGTACCATTTTATCGGCATTGTTTTTTACAAAAAGTTTAGAGATGTCCTCTTTTGAACTTCTGTATGCTTTATCAGCTTGAACAAAAACTCTAAAAACCTTTCCAAATTTAGTGAAATCATTGATATAAATAGAACCAAGATAGGCTTGCATAGTTGTAAACAAGTCAGACAAGTTGACACCAAGTGCATTGGCTTTGGCTCTGTCTATTTTGACATCATACATAGGATAGTTTGTTGAGAAAGTTGTAAAAGCATAAGAAACTCTAGGATCTTGAAATGCTTTTTGTATGATTTTATCTGCATATGCTTTAAATGTATTGATATTTCCTGCGAGATAATCTTGCAGCCTAAAATCAAATCCACCGACATTCCCAACACCTGGGATACCTGGCATATTAAACGCAGCAATATTCGCATCTGCTATGCTTTGTCCTTTTTCTTTTATCTGTTGTATGATTCCAAAAACACTCTCTGCTTTACTTTTTCTTTGACTCCAATCTTCTAATGAAACAAACATTGCTACAGCAGAGCTATCCAATGATGAAGTAACAATGTTGTAGCCTTCTATGGAGACAATGTTAGAAACACCTTGAATGCTATAGATGAGATTTTCAACCTCTTTTCTAACTTGAGAGGTTTGCGTCAGAGCACTTCCTGGTTTGAGAGTGACAGAAACCATACATACGCCTTTATCTTCAGAGGGAACAAATCCTGTTGGTGTAATAGTAAAAAGATAATAGGTAAGATAGAAAACACCACCCATTACAAGGATGAGAGCATAGCGAATAGTAATAAGAAACTTGACAATTTTTGCATAGAGTGTGGTGATTTTTGCAAAGAGTTCATCAAACTTTCTAAAAAATATAAACTTTTCTTCTCCTTTATTTCTTCGTTTGATAATGATAGCACTCAAAGCAGGGGAGAGGGTAAGTGCATTTAAAGAAGATATCATAACGGCAAAAGAGATAGTCAGTGCAAACTGTTGATACAATGAACCTGTGATGCCTGGAAGGAGTGACACGGGAACAAAAACAGCAATCAAGACAAGTGTCGTTGAGATAATGGGTCCGATTAACTCTATCATAGCTGCTTTTACAACCTGAGGCATAGTAAGTTCTGGATCTTTTTCCATAATGACTTCAACATTTTCAACAACTAAAATCACATCATCAACGACAATTCCAATGGCAAGGATGAGACCAAAGAGTGTTAAAAAGTTAATCGAAAATCCATGTGCTAGCTGCATAATAGCAAAAGTACCAATAAGTGACACTGGTATAGCTACTGAAGCAATTACAGTAGGACGCCATGAACCTAAAAAGATGAAAATGATTAAGATTACTAAAGCAATAGCAATAAAAAGATTTTGTACAACATTATCTATGGCAACTTTTACATATTTTGTAGTGTCATAAGGAACAGCATAGCTAATACCCTCAGGAAACCTTTGTGAGAGTTTTTTCATAGTATCAGCGACTCTTTGTCGAATATCTAAAGCATTCGCTTCTCCTAGCTGATAAACACCAATAAGTCCTGTTGGTTTTTTTGCTGAGATTGCATTCCAGGCATAGCTTTCACTCCCTAGTTCAATGCTACTAACATCACTCAGACGAATGAGTGAACCATCTTTTTTGGTTTTTATTACAATATCTGCAAACTCTTTTACATCACTGAGTCTTCCTTTTGTTGTTAAGGTAAACTCCTGTTTTTGTTCCTTAAATGTAGGCATAGCCCCTATTTTTCCTATAGAAGCTTGTTTGTTTTGACTTTTTATTGCATTGATAACTTCGAGTGGAGTGAGGTTGAGTGATTTGATTTTATCAGGATTGAGCCAAATACGAATAGCATATTTTTTCTCTCCTAAATTGATAGCCTTTCCAACACCTGAAATTCTTTTAATTTCATCCAGAATATTGATATTTACAAAGTTACTTAAAAAACTTCCATCATATCGTTCATCTCCACTAATGGCAATCAAACAAACAATACTAGGACTTCTTTTATCAACCGTGACACCTTGTTGTGTTACTTCTGGAGGGAGAGATGCCATAGCAGTAGAAACTTTGTTCTGTACATCTACAGCCCCAATATCTATATCGTAACCTGGTTCAAAGTAAATATTTATCGTTGCACTTCCGTCAGAACTTGAAGAAGAATCCATGTAAATTACACCTTGAATTCCATTGAGTTTATCTTCAAGCACTCGCGTGACAGTATCTTCAACTATAAAAGCATTTGCCCCTGTATAAGTAGCGCTTACACTTACTGTTGGTGGTGCCACATCCGGATACTCTGAGATAGGAAGCATATTGAGCGAGACTAAACCGGATATGACAATTATTAGAGCAATAACAATAGCTAAAATCGGTCTTTTTATAAAAGTTACACTAAACATACTAAATCTTTTTTGGTAAGAGATTATTTGTTTTTAAAATAGCTTGTATCCCTTGCTCTTGTGTTACATCAGTTGGATTTACAGACATTTTTTCTTTAAGTTTTATAAGAGAAGAAACGACAACTCTATCTCCATCTTTTAAACCTTCACTGACACTGACATAGTAGCGATTGGAGTAATCTGTTTTGATATAACTGCGTTTGAGCTTGTTGTCTTTTGTAAGTGTATAGACATATTTTCCAAGTTGATCATTAAAAATAACCTCAGGTGAAATCATTATAAATTTATATTTATCACTTAAAAAAATATTGACATATACAAAAGTACCAGGCATCACTTGATAGTCTTTATTTGCAATAGTTGCTCTCATGGTGACAGTTGAAGTTAAATTGTCTACAACATTATTTGAAAAGTCTATATAGCCATTTAATCTCAGAGAATGTTCAAGATTTCTCACTTCTATAAATGCATACAATTTTTCTTTCTCTTTGTATTTATTTATCAAATAAAAATCTTTTGTAGATGTAGAAAAGTAAGCATAGAGTGGATTGTCTTGAACTATAGTCGTTAAAGTTGTTGCTTCTGTTGGTCCTACTAGGTTCCCAACATCTACTCTTCTAGCACTAATATTTCCAGAAATAGGCGCTTTTATGATAGTGTAATCAAGTTTGATTTGTGCTTTTTTTATTTTTGCTTTATCTCCCATTATTTGGGCTTTTAGTGCTGCTTTTTTACTTTCATACTGCTCTAAAGTAGCTCGAGGAGCAAGCCCTTCATCTACAAGTGGTTGATATCGATTTACATCTGCAATGGCAAGTCTTAAAGAAGCTTCATCAACGGCCTTTTTGGCTTTTGCTTCATTTAAATTTGCTATATATTCGTCTTGTTCAATTTTAAAGAGTTTTTGCCCCTTGCGAACATGCGCACCATCTTTGAAATAAACTTTTTCTAAAATGCCATTGACTCTTGCTTTTACTTCTTGTTTACTGCTTGATTTTGTTGTTCCAGTATATTCAATCCAAATAGGAATATTTTGTTTTTGAACAGTAACAGTTTGAACATTAAGTGGGGGTATTTCTCTTTTTTGTTCTTGTTTTTGCTCTTGAGAACAAGCACTAAACAAAAGACTTGAGAAGAGAAAAACTGTTGAAGCCATTTTCCAAGAAGTAGTTTGCATCATTGTGGTGCCTTTTTGTGTATTATAGCTAAGTTTTATTGTAACCATTCAGCACCAAACAAAAAAATAGGCACAAAAATTGCTTAAACATACATATTATGACAGAACAAGAAGCTATAGATTTTTGCAAGAACAATCCAGAGGCAGCGGCTAAAATAATT
>NZ_JALSKT010000018.1 GCF_026988655.1 Sulfurimonas sp.
AAAAATAAATGAATAACTCTTTAGAAAAATTTAACAGACTTGTTGATGCCCTGGGTGAACTCCCTACAATAGGAAAAAAGTCTGCCACAAGATTAGCATATTATATGATAATGAATGACACCTATGCTGGAATGAAAATCGCCCATGCTATTGAAGATGCTTTGGGAAGTTTGAAAAAGTGTTGTGAATGTGGTGGAATGAGTGAAGATGAAATCTGTTATATTTGTAGTGATGAGTCTCGTGATACTACTTTGCTCTGTATAGTTGAAAATGCTAAAGATATCTTACTTTTAGAAGAAAATGGTTTGTTTGATGGAAAGTACTTTGTACTTGAAACTTTAGAGGAGTTGAGTATTTCACATTTAGAGGATATAGTAAAAAATGGTGTAACCGAAGTATTGTTCGCTTTAACACCATCCATATCAAATGATGCTGTGATACTCTATATTGAGGATAAATTAAGCCAGTATGAGATAAACTTTTCTAAAATAGCGCAGGGTGTACCTACGGGTGTAAGTTTGGAAAATATTGATTTACTTTCATTAACAAGAGCATTACAAGACAAGGTTAGGATTTAAATGAAATCATTCATATTGTATATAAGTTTACTGTTATCAGTATTGCATGCGGAACAAATTTCTGATGCGACAAGAAGTAAAATTAATATTGTTGATATTAAAAATGATACGTCCAAAGAGAATGTGCAAAAATGGCTTAATAACTCTTTTGGTCTTCGTCCTTACAAAGCAAATTATCTTTTACCCTTCGGAATTGCAAATAAAAAATATATTAACCATAAATTAAATATTGTAGAATATGAACAGTATGAAGCTGAAATTCAGGTTAGTTTACAACTTGAAGTTTTTGAGGATATTTTTGGTTTAGGTGAAAAATATTCTTTAGCATATACACAAGAAGCTTTCTGGCAGATCTATGTTGCATCTTCTCCGTTTAGAGAAAATTTATACAATCCTGAAGGTTTTGTTGTTTTTCCTATTAATGATCAGAAATCAATATTTCAAATACGTTCATTAAAATTAGCGATTGCGCATAAATCAAACGGGCAACCAAATACCGAAGATGTGTTGGAATTTAATGGATTTAATCTTTCAAAAAGTATAAATTATTTTTATACAACATTACGACTACAACATAATACACTTATTACAGATTTGACACTTTTAGCACCATTTCCAGGAAGTGGAAATTTAAGTGATAATCCTGATCTTATGAACTATCTAGGTTATACAGAAGCAAAGTTTACCTATTTTTATCACAAGCATATGTTTAGTATAATGGCACGTGGTAACTTAGCAACCATGAAAGGAGCGACAGAAGCAACATATTCTTATCCTTTACGAAAAGACAAATCTTATTTGTATATAAAGTTTTTTAGTGGGTATGTAGAATCTTTAATAGACTATAATAAAAATATTTCAAAACTCTCAATAGGCTTTAGTTTTTCTAGATAAGCTTTTTAAAGTTGAAAACTTTTTTTCATTTCTCTTTGTATATCTTCTGTTTTTAGTTTATGGTTGGTAAAAAGCTCATTTGCTAAAACTCCTTGACCAAGGAGCATATCAGCACCATCTTTATAAGTTTTGTTCATCTTTTTTGCCATTTGTAAAAAAGGTGTCATTTTTCCATAAATCGCATCAGCCACATAGTTTGTGTTACTTAGTATCTCTTGTGTAAGCTCTTTTGGTGCGGGAAGATTCTCGTCTTTAAGACCAGCACTTGTTGTATTTACTACAAGGTCATATTGCTGCGTTTGAAAGTTGTCCCAAGTATAACACTCGCAAGGCATTTGTTTAAAATCTGCTAATCGTGCAGCACTTCTATTGAGTAGAGAGACTTTGATATTGTCTTGTAAAAATCGAGCGACAAGCGCTCTTGCTGTTCCTCCTGCACCAATAACCAAAATATTTTCAATTTTTTTAAACTCTTTGATAGCATACATAAACCCATCTGCATCTGTGTTGTATCCGATAAGTTTTCCGTTCTCATTGACTAGAGTATTAACAACTCCAACTGTTTTTGCAAAACCTCTCACTTCATCACAGGCATCAAACGCAGCTTCTTTATGCGGTACTGTAACATTGGCTCCACTTAAATGAAGTGCAAAAAATGTCTCTTTTAACTTCTTTGCATCTTCTAAAAATGTACGAGTATAGCAAGCTTTATAGTTGAGATTTTGAAAAACAGCGTTGTGCATAAGTGGACTTCTTGAGTGCGAAACAGGGTTTCCAAAGATTGAAAAAAGTTGCATTAAATTTTATCCAAATCTTCTAACGAATGGATAAGAGCACCGAGTTTATTATTTACTTCAAGGTACTCAAGTTCTTTTACACTATCTGCTACTACACCAGCACCAGCTTGTAATATAACTTTATCCTCTTTAACCATTGCAGTTCGGATAGTGATAGCACTGTCCATATTACCATCAAATCCAAAGTATCCAATACTTCCGCTGTAAAAACCACGCTTAATACCTTCATACTCAGCGATAAGCTCCATAGCGCGAATTTTTGGTGCACCGGTCATTGTTCCAGCTGTAAAGGTTGCCATAAAAAGATCAAACATATCTTTATCTTCTTGAAGGTTAGCAACAACATCAGAAACGATATGCATAACATGAGAAAATCTTTCGATATGCATCATATCTTGGACTTGGACACTACCTGTTTTAGCTACACGTCCAACATCATTACGACCTAGGTCAATAAGCATTAAATGCTCTGCTAACTCTTTAGGATCAGCTAAAAGTTCAGCTTCAAGCTCCATATCTCTTTGTTTAGTGTCTCCACGTTTTCTTGTACCCGCAATTGGACGAAGAAGAATCTCACCCTCAGTAAGTCTTACCATTACTTCAGGAGAAGAACCAACTATACTAAAAGCTTCATACTCCATCAAGAACATATAAGGAGAAGGGTTTTTGGTGCGTAAAATACGGTAGAAACTAAAAGGATCAACTTTTATATGACGTGTAAAACGATTTGTCATCAGTATTTGAAAAACATCACCACTTTTTATCATCTCTTTTGATTTATCTATCATCTCAAAAAACTTTTTCTTGGAGTGTGCAAAAGTTCCTTTGTCGGTACCAATGTTGTATATATGTTCTTTATAAGTATAGGTACCTTTAAGATTTGTCTCAAGAAAATCAAATTTTTCACTGTACTCTTTAAGTGTGGAGATAAGAGTGATTTGATGATTTTTATGTGAATAAACAAGGACTATTTTTGGAAGTATTAAATCTAAGTCTGGTGTGTGTAGTTCATCTTCTAAACTATTCATAAATGTTTGAAGTTTTGGTTCAAACACTTTCACCATATCGTATCCGATATAACCTATAAAACCATCAACATAGCCTACGTTCAAATCTTTTGTAGCTTGTTTGTAAGCAGAAGTATTGATTTGAGCATAGTATTCTTTTAAAAAGTCAAAAGGATTTTTTTCTATTTTAAAAGTTGTTCCTTCTTTATCCGTATAAATAGTTTTATCATCTTTATACTGTAGTCTTTCTCTTGCACCAATACAGATAAAACTATAATTCCCTTCACTTTGTCCAGCACTTTCAAAGAGATAACTTATTTCATTAGGAAATAACTCTTTCATTTTTGAGTAGACAGCAATAGGCGCAAGCTGATCTAATGTAAATTGGTCTGAATATATCAAATCTAAGCCTATTATTAGAGTTTTACTAAAAATGCACCAGGTTCAACTTTTGAACGAAGTACTTTTTTAGCATTATTTGCATCTTTTAGTGAATTAAATGGACCCACTAAAACTTTGTTTACATTTTTTACTTTATGATAACTATATTTATACCCTAGATTAGATATTGAATTTAAAAACTTTTTATTAGGTGTGTATTTTGAGAATGACCCAACTTGGATAAAATAGACTCCACTTTTTTGTGTAGGAGTTTTTGCTTTTTTCATAGGTTTTGTAGCTGTATGAGTTACGGCTACTTCTTTTTTATGTACTTTTTTTACAGGAGTCATTACTGTTTGTGTAACTTCTGTATTATCACTACTTTGCTCTTTGAGTTTTTGAACGACTTTATCCAATTCTTGAGATGGTGTTTCATTGTCTTGAATAACTTCAACTTCTTCAAATAGAGGCTCTTTTTCAAGCTCTGTGTTAGCAGTTTGTTGTGCTTTAGGCTCAGGAGGAATGACAGCTTGAGGTAAATTATTTGTTCCATTTGAATTGATAGAATTCATAAGCATAACGACTACGATGAGAACAACTCCTAGTGTAGCGATTGCTAAAATAATTTTTTTATTAGAATTAGATGAGCCGCTTTTGTTTAATACAATATCACTTAGTTCGTTTTTATCTTCCATAATTTATCCTCAAATTTAGATTTAGTTACATATGCTTTGACCATGAAGCACCACGCTCTTTAGCATAGACTTCATAGGGAAGAGTTAATATATTGTACTCATCCGGCATATCATTGTTTGGAAACATTCTCCATTGTTTTGGTTGTTTCGCAGCTAACTTCATACTAATCATTTTACCAAGCTGAATAGCCTCTTGAAGTGTTGTATGACCTTTATGGATATAAAGATGCAAGTGACCTTTTGTTTTTGTCTCATAAGCCGTAAAGTTTATATATCCCTCTTCACGAAGCAAGAGTTGTGCCTTATGATAAAACCTTTCAGGATCTCGACCATTGTAGTCGATCACGATATTTTCTACAATACCTTTTTTATCAACTACTGAGTGAGCGATTGTTACTTCACCTTTAATATGCTTATTAATGAGGGATTGATTTAAAGGTTCATTTATCTTTTCAAACTTATTATAAAAAGTTCGCCCTTTAAAGGTTATCTTATTTACTACTGAATCTCTTTTAATCCAGTAGTGATCACTTGTCATTTTAATAAGTTTTAAATCCATTGCAGTCATAAAAAAACCTTAGTATGTTGCTTGGTTATAGATTACGAATTTATGCGCTAAATCTCTGAGCTCAAGTTTTATCTTTGCTTGTAGTTCAGTGTTATTGATATCATCAAGAACATCAGCCATTTTATTTGCAATTAACTCAAATTCAGGCTCTTTCATCCCTCTAGATGTAAGTGCTGGAGAACCTACACGTATTCCTGAGGTAACAAATGGACTTCTTGTCTCACCAGGTACAGTGTTTTTGTTTACTGTAATACCTGCATTTCCAAGTGCTGCATCAGCTTCCTTCCCAGAAATTTCAGTACCTACAAATGAAACAAGCACAAGATGATTATCAGTTCCGCCCGATACTACATCATACCCACGTTTCATAAGTACATCAGCTAAAACTGCTGCGTTTGCTTTTACTTGTTTAGCATAATCCTTCCATGCAGGAGAAAGGTTGTATTTAAAACCAACCGCTTTTGCTGCAATAACATGAACAAGTGGTCCACCTTGTAGAGCTGGGAAAATTGCAGAATTTATTTTCTTTGCAATATCTTCATCATTTGTCATTATCATACCACCACGAGGGCCTGCAAGTGTTTTGTGTGTTGTTGTTGTTACAACGTGCGCATGAGGAAATGGGCTAGGGTGTTCTCCTGCTGCTACAAGTCCAGCGATATGTGCAATATCAGCAAATAAAATTGCGCCAACTTCATCAGCTATCTCACGAAATTTTGCAAAGTCAATTTCCCTTGCATAAGCAGAAGCACCACAAACGATAATCTTTGGTTGTACTATTTTTGCAATATCTAAAACTCTATCGTAGTTGATACGACCATCTAGCTCAACTCCATAAGTGAAACTAGAGTAATTTTTACCTGAAAAACTGGGCTTTGAACCATGAGTTAAGTGACCACCGTGACTTAAATCCATACCTAAGAGTTTGTCACCAGCCTTTAAAAGTGCTGCATAAACTGCACCATTGGCTTGACTTCCTGAGTGTGGTTGTACATTTGCATATTTGCATCCAAAAAGCTCACATGCTCTATCTATTGCTAGCTGCTCAACACTATCTGCATGTTCACAACCACCGTAGTAGCGTTTTGCAGGATAACCCTCTGCATATTTGTTCGTAAACACAGAACCCATTGCTTCCATTACTGCGGGAAGAGTAAAGTTCTCAGATGCAATCATCTCTAAGTGGTCAGTTTGTCTCTCTAGCTCTTTTTCGCATAAGTTATAAACTTCTT
Source organism: Sulfurimonas sp. (assembly GCF_026988655.1). Lineage (GTDB taxonomy): Bacteria > Campylobacterota > Campylobacteria > Campylobacterales > Sulfurimonadaceae > Sulfurimonas. The sequence goes on from NZ_JALSKT010000018.1 coordinate 6,153, forward strand.
CATCGTACTCTTTTAAAAAACTCATGGTATAAAAATCCTTATAAAATTAAAAATATTATCATTGTACTAAAAATATAATAATATTGTTCTGAATAAAAACAATATAATGGATAATAATTTTCCTTTAAGTTTACTTATGTAATAATGATTGAAATAATCGTCAAATAAAGGATATGAAATGAGACAGTATGAAACGTATACGTGTGAGATATGTGGGAATGTAGTTGAAGTACAAAACGTGGGTGGTGGGGAGCTTTATTGTTGTGGTCAAGCTATGAAAATGGATACTGAAAATCTTACCTTGGTTAATTTGATGAAGGCTTTTGCAGGAGAGTCACAAGCAAGAAATAAATATGAATTTTATGCAAAAGTAGCGCAAAAAGAAGGGTATCGTGATATTGCCGCACATTTTCAAAGAGCTGCTAATAATGAAAAAACGCATGCAAAACTGCAGTTGGCACTTCATAATCGAATAAAATATGAAAGAGAAAATAATTTTGGCTCAACAGAAGAAAATCTTCAAGATGCTATAAATGGAGAGCATTATGAAAATCAAAGTATGTATCCTGATTTTGCAGCGATAGCAAAAGCTGAGGGGGATAAAGAGGCTGCGGCACTCTTTACTGCCATAGGTAAAGTAGAAATTGAGCATGAAAAAATGTATAGAATGTTACTAGAGCGATTAACTACAGGACATGAATTTGAGGGTGAACTAGAAGAAGCTTGGATTTGTGAAGTGTGTGGGCATGTTCATTATGGGAAAAAACCGCCGAAAAAATGTCCTGTTTGTAAACATCCTCAGGAATATTTTTCAAGACTTATTGAAAGTAAATAAGGAAAAAGCTTTTTAAGCTTCTTCCTCTTCTGATTCATTAGCAGTATTTAGTACTGGTTTCATGGCTGGAAATAAGATAACATCGCGAATGCTAGCTTCATTTGTGAGTAGCATTACAAGTCTGTCAATTCCAATACCTTGTCCAGCTGTTGGTGCCATACCATAGCTAAGTGCTTCAACGAAATCACTATCCATCTCATGTGCTTCATCATCTCCACTATCTTTTGCTGCCATTTGACCTTCAAAACGTGAAAGTTGATCAATAGGATCATTTAACTCACTAAAAGCATTGGCAATTTCTCGACCTGCGATAAATAATTCGAATCGTTCTGTTATTTCAGAATTTTCATCATTTCTTCTTGCAAGCGGAGAAATCTCAACTGGGTACTCTGTAATAAAAGTAGGGTCAATAAGTTTTTCTTCAACAAACTCATCAAAGAGTTCCCCTTGCAGTTGTCCAAGATTCATTCCTGGTTTCACTGTTAAGCCTTTTTCTTTTAGATACGTGATGATTTTTTCTTTATTTTGCGTAACATCTGCAGGAACACCTCCGATAGTAGTTAAAGACTCTATGAGTGGAATTTCTTGAAAATTATCAAAGTTTACTTCCATATCTCCATATGGAAGAAGTGTAGGCAGATTTAAATGATCAAAAAGGTATCTAAAATACTCTTTTGTAATTTCGATTAAATCTTTATATGTTTTATATGCCCAGTAAAATTCTATAGAAGTAAATTCAGGATTATGTGTTGCATCCATTCCCTCATTTCTAAAATTACGATTAATTTCAAAAACAGCCTCAAATCCACCGACAATCAATCTTTTTAAGTAAAGCTCAGGTGCAATTCTTAGATATCTATCAACTCCAAGTGCATTATGATGTGTTACAAAAGGTTTTGCATTTGCTCCACCAGCGATAGGATGCATCATTGGTGTTTCAACTTCTAAGAAACCTTTCTCTTCAAAGAAATGGCGTGTTAATGAAATGACGCGAGAGCGGATTTGAAATGTTTTTCTTACTTCTGAGTTCATGATCAAATCAAGATATCGTTTTCTATAGCGTATCTCTTTGTCAGTAATTCCATGAAATTTTTCAGGAAGTGGATTGATAGATTTTGTTAAAATCTTAAGAGTGTCAGCATGAAGTGAAAGTTCGCCTTTTCCTGTTACAAAAGGATAACCACCAATCTCAATAATATCACCAACTTCAATATTTTTTTTAAATATAGTATTGTAAAAATTTTCAGGAAGGTTGTCGCGGGCAACATAAATTTGTAACATACCGCTTTCATCTTCTATCTTAACAAAACTCGCTTTTCCCATGATACGTAAAAACTTTATACGTCCACTAACAATGTAGTGACGCTTTTCATCTCTTTTATCTTCTAGGTCAACAATATCAGAATTTACATTTAAAAATTTTTCTATCGTCGTATTTCTTTTTGAATCATTTGAATAAGGATTATATCCTGCATCTTTTAGAACTTGTGCTTTTTCGATTCTTTGTTGTATATATTTATTATCAAATAACAATAATTTTTCCTTCTTTATAAGTTTATTATTTTTTTTCTTGACACTCTTTACAGATACCATAGATCTGCATAGAGTGGTCGAGCATTTTAAAATTGAGTTTTTCTGTTATGGCATGTTGACGTTTTTCAATCTCTGAGTCAACAAACTCAGTAATTTGTCCACACTCTGTACAGATAAGATGATCATGATGTTCTTTTGCGCCAAGTTCATACTTTTTACCTTGTGCCCCAAAAGACAGGGATGTGACTATGTTTGATTCTTCAAGAAGAGAAAGCGTTCTATATACAGTGGCAATACCGGTTTTTAAGTCAGGATATTTACTTTGAATAAGATTATGCAGTGCCTCAGGTGTTAGATGTTCGTCAGAATTATACAAAGTTTCTAAAATAACTTCACGTTGAATAGTGAACTTGAAATTATTCTTCTTTAACAGTTGTTTAAAATCATTGAGTAACTCTTCGTATTTAACAGTTTTATCATGAAAGTCAGTTGTAATATCAGGCATTCTATTTCTCTGTAACTAAATTATTTATAGTGTTGTTAATTTCTTTGATTTGCATATTTGCTTCCTCTTGTAAAGTACTTTGTATATTTTCTTGAACAGTTTCTTTGACACTCTGTGTAGCCTTGTCAATACTAGCGTTTAATTCATCACTTGCAGCTACAGGGTCTATCTTCATGATATATCCACCCGTTTCAACAAGAACAGGAAAAAGAACACTTCCCTTGAGTGCAGAATCTAAGCTAGAGCGTACAGCTTTAATGTTGTAAATAGCAAAAGAAATCACAGCTGCAATAAGAAAGAATTTTCCAGAACCAACAACAAAACCAAGGATTTTGTCTACCGGACCTAGACCACTTAAAGAACTAAGTTTCTTAAATGCAACTCCAACGATGACCATAACAAGCCAAAAAAGCGCCAAGGTGACAAGAAAACCTGTAAAACTTACAGCCGCTTCACTTGAAAAATTAAAAATACTATCATTAAGATAAGTACCCACCTGATCACCTACACGTGAAGCTACAAATATACCACCGATTATACCAATCAGACCAAATATTTCTTTAAAAAAGCCATTTAAAATACCTTTTAACCCAAGTAATAAAATAATTATTGACGCTACTAGGTCAAAATAATTAAACTCCATTGAATAACTCCACATTAAATTGATTTTTTCCTTTATGTTTTGATTCATAAAGTGCATTGTCTGCTCTTGTAATAAACTCATCAGGAGTATCACCTGTAACATATTTCGTAAGACCGATACTCATTGTAACTTTAAGAGTATTTCCTTTGTAAATAAGTTGATTATTGCTGATGAGATTTAAAATTCTTCTTGCTACAAGTTTCGCAGTTTGAGTGTCAATTCTATTTAGTATGATGATAAACTCTTCTCCACCATACCGAAAAAGTTTATCTCCGTCTCTAAGTGTTTTTTTCAAAATATTTGATATAAAAATTAAAATTTTATCACCTGTAATATGTCCATATTTGTCATTGATACTTTTAAAATTATCAATGTCTAAGAGTAAAAGATGCAAGTCATGCTGTAAATTTTTCTTTTTACAAAGATTGGAAATAAAATGATCCAAGGCTCTACGGTTAAAGACCTGTGTAAGCCCATCAAGATTTGAAGTTTTTTCAAGTTTGCTGACTTTCTCAGTTAACTCCGCAATAATATCATTAGCTTTTTGGACTTCTTGTGCCATAAAAGTTTGAATATTTTCAAACTTATCTTTAATATTATCAGTATCTATAAAAGCACTTTCATGCAGTGTCTTTTCTTGCATTGACGTAATCTCTTCAAATCTTTTATTTGTTGATTTGTATGCTGCGATACTACTTTTTGCTATCTCTTCATGGGCATCTCGAAAAGCAAGCTTGGTATGCTCAGCAGAGTCAAGTCTATCAGGGTTTAAACTCTGAATTGTTAAGACTGCATCCTCAAGATAGTGAATGATTTCATCTTTATTAGGTTGCTCTTGGGATTCAATTGTAGTAAGCAAATCATTATACATTTGTTTTACAAGTGACTTCAGGTCATTTTTTTTCAATGGCACTCCCAATTTAAAAATATTACTAATTATACTTTTTTAAGCATAAAAATAGCTTTTCTCATATGAATTTTAACTATATTTAGCTAATATTACAAAAATAATAATATATAAGGTCTAAACTATGAGTACTTGGAGCCCATCAAGCTGGAGAGCAAAACCAATTTTACAACAACCGACTTATCCTGATCAAGCTAAATTAGAAGCTGTATTAAAAGAGTTGAAAAACTATCCTCCTCTCGTTTTTGCTGGAGAAGCTCGTTCACTTAAAGAACAATTAGCAAATGTTTCTAAAGGGAAAGCTTTTTTACTTCAAGGTGGAGATTGTGCTGAGAGTTTTAGTGAGTTTCATGCAGATAATATCCGTGATACTTTTAAGGCATTAATGCAAATGGCGGTTGTTATGACATATGCAGGTGGTGTTCCTGTTGTTAAAGTTGGTCGTCTGGGCGGTCAGTTTGCAAAACCTCGTTCATCAGATTATGAAACTATAGGCGATATTACTTTAGATTCATATCGTGGGGATATCATCAATGGAATTGATTTTGATGCAAAATCTCGTGTGCCAGATCCAGAACGTATGATAAAAGCGTATAATCAAGCAACTGCTACACAAAATTTACTTCGTGCTTTTGCTTCTGGTGGTTTGGCGGATTTACATAAAGTCAGCAAATGGAATCTTGACTTTGCACACAGTAGTGAAGTGGGTGAGAAGTATCAAGTTATTGCAGAAGATATAGAAAAATCATTACAGTTTATGGAAGCATGTGGTGTGAACTCTAAAACATATAGAACTTTAAGAGAGACAGACTTTTATACTTCTCATGAAGCACTATTGTTACCATACGAAGAAGCATTTACACGTAAAGATTCCATTACTGGTGATTGGTATAATACAGCTGCACATATGGTTTGGATAGGTGATAGAACGCGTCAACTTGATGGTGCACATGTTGAGTATATGAAAGGAATTAAAAACCCTATCGGTATTAAAGCTGGACCAACTATGGACCCTGATGACTTAGTAAAACTTGCAAAAGCAGTAAATCCTGAGAATGAAGCAGGTCGTCTGAATATCATCGTGAGAATGGGTGCAAATAAAGTTGGTGAGCATATGCCGGCTCTTATTCGTGCAGTTGAGAGAGAAGGTTTAGATGTAGTTTGGTCATGTGACCCAATGCATGGAAATACTATTAAATCATCAAACAACTATAAAACTCGTCCTGTTGAAGATATTTTAACTGAGATGAAACAATTTTTCCAAGTGCATAAAGCAGAGGGAACTGTCGCTGGTGGTGTTCATCTTGAGATGACTGGTAAAAATGTTACTGAGTGTATTGGTGGTTCATTTACAGTAACTGAGGAAGATTTAAGCTCTCGTTACCATACGCATTGTGATCCACGTCTGAATGCAGATCAATCTTTAGAGCTTGCATTTTTAATCGCAGACTCTTTAAAAGAAGCACACAAGTAAGTTTATCTTACTTGAAAGATGTTTTGTTTTTCTTTGGTATCGAATTGCGCTCCGAAGCAGATTCTTTGCTGAATCCCTCCACGAGCTGTTAAATCAACTATCACACTTAAATCATTTGTCTTTATACTTTCCTCGATTGTATGAAATATTTCATAGGCAATATCTTCTGCATTTAGCTTTTTGTCTCGTAATGTTGTGATATACTTTTTAAAGTCAGGTAATTCAAAAGTTTCACCTAGGCTTGTGAAATTTACATAGAGTGTTCCACGATAAGGTTGTCCACTCTTTGCCAAAAAAAGAAGTTCATGCGACATATATTGTATGCGTGTATTTTTGACTATACTGCGTTTAGAAAGTTTCATATTCTATCCTACTCTTTGAGGGTTGAGATTTCGGTTTAAAAATCTGTAGTTTTCTATTGTTTTGTACTTTTCTTCTTCATTAGCATAACTAAATGTAGGATGGATACTGATATTTCCTCTAGGATAAAAAAGACCGATAACTTCAAGATATTTCGGCTCCATAAGTTTGACTAAATCTTTACCAATTTTATTTACAACATCTTCATGAAATTCACCACTATTCATAAAACTAAAGAGATAGAGTTTAAGAGATTTGCTCTCAACCATTTTAATATTAGGAATATAGTTGATGATAAGTGTTCCAAAGTCAGGTTGATTTGTTTTAGGACAGAGTGAAGTAAATTCATCTGCATTGAGTGTGACCCAGTAGTCCATCTCTGGATGGACATTTTCAAAAGTTTCCAAAACTTCAGGAGCATACTCATACTTGTACTCTGTATGTTCTGAGCCTAGTTGTGTTACTTCTTGGGCTCTTTTTTCTTTATATGATGGTTTAGGCATTGTTTATCTCTTCTTCTTTTTCTTGGATTGTTAGAAGTTCTTCAATTTTTTGCTCATACAGTGTTTCAATATCGGAGAGTTCTTTTGCTAGGGCACTAAGACCTATGGCTTCATAGCATTGAGGATCACTTAAGCAGTTGTTTTTTTCTTCTAGCTTTATTTCAAGCTCTTCTATCTCAAGGGGTAGTTTTTCTAAAGCAATTTTTTCTTTAAATGTCAGTTTAAGTGTTTTTTGTTTTTCTCGTGTAGGCTCTTTTATTTTTTCTTCTTTGCGTGCTTCATTCTCCATATTTGAGAGTTCTTTGACTTCTTTTTCAAGTTCAAGATACTCACTGTATTGTTGGTATGATTCTTCTATGGTTTTATCAGGTTGAAAGATGAAGAGTTTTTTTGCTATCTTATCTACAAAATATCTATCATGACTAACAATTATGACAGCACCAGAAAAGTTTGTGAGCTGCTCTTCAAGAATATTGATAGTAGGAATATCCAAATCATTTGTAGGTTCATCAAGTATGAGTATATCTACATCTTGTGTAAAAAGTAAGGCAAGAGCAACACGATTTTTTTCGCCACCACTTAATACCCCAACTTTTTTTTCTAGAAACTCTCTAGGGAAAAGAAAATTTTTAAGATATCCATAAACATGTAAATCACTTCCTCGTACATTAACACGGTCACCTCCATGCGGACAAAAGGTTTCTATGAGATTTTTGTCATCATCAAGCATCTCTCTATGTTGGTCAAAATAACCTACTTTAAATTCACCACGTTTTATCTTTCCACTTGTTGGCTCAATTCGTCCAAGTAGTGCTTTTAAAAGGGTGGATTTCCCACTGCCATTTGGTCCAACGATGGCGATGACATCTTTTTGTAGTATGCGTGTACTAAAGTCGTGTAATAGCTCTTTATCCCCAAGTTTAAGACTAACATTTTCTACTTCAAAGAGCATTTTTTGTTGGTTAACACTTTTGTCACGGTTAAAGTGTTTAGCTTCCCTTTGAAGTTCTACAGACATTTTTCTAATCTTGGCAGGATTAGTTTTTGCTTCTTCTCGAAGCTGCATTAAACGCTCTTTTCTTCCTTCGTTGCGCTTGAGTCTTGCACGGACTCCTCTTGCAAACCATTCATTTTCTCTTTTGAGGGTTCCAAGAAGGTTGTCATGTTGTTTTTGCAAGGTTCTGAGATACTCAGCTTTTTGTATAAGATAGTCATTATAGCCACCTTTATACTCACGAATCTGACAATCTTCTACTTCGACGCTTTTTGTAGCAATGCGGTCGATGAAATAACGATCATGTGAGATAAATACCAAAGTGAACTTTTCTTTTAAAATCAACTCTTCTAGAAACTCTACCATATATACATCAAGATGATTGGTTGGTTCATCGAGGAGTAAAACATCTGGTTTTTGTAGAAGTAAAGAGGCAAGGGCAACACGACGTTGCTCACCTCCGCTTAAAAGTGCAATAGGTTTATGCTCATAACGTTTAAGATCAAAATGCTGCAAAATACGCTCAATCTTATCATCTAAATTCCAAGCTTTATGATGTTCTATATAACGTGAGAGTTGTTCATGCTCATCAAGTAAAGTTTTGTTCTCAAAATCTTCTGCTAAACGCAGTGAGAGCTCATTGTACCTTTGTTTTGCTGCGTTTAGTTCTTTTAATCCTGCTTCTACAGCTTCTCTAACATTATGCCCTTCTTCAAATTCGGGACGTTGATCGAGCATTTTGACTTCTAAGTCACTTTTTATGATACGTCTACCGCCATCAGGTTCTAGTGAACCATTGACTATCTTCATAAGAGTAGATTTTCCACTTCCATTTTTTCCGATGATAACGATACGCTCACCTTCGTCAACATGGAAGTCGATTTCAGTGAGAATTTTTTGAGCTGAATAGTGTTTTGAAATTTTTTGTAGGTCTATAAGTGCCATAAATTCTTTACTTGTTTTGGTTTTTGTAATAATAGCAGTTTGGGAGTTAATAGGGGCTTTAGTCTTGAGATTTAGCTTTAAGATAAAAAATTTTCAATATAAGAGTTATTTCTTGCGCTAAATCAATGAAATGTAACCTCTAATGTAATATTATACGCTCAATTATAAATCAAGGATTTTTTTTGGGTATTTTTATACATATTCATCTTATTGCTGCTATTGCTTGGATAGGCGGATCTATCTTCATGTTTGTTTTGGGTGTTACTTTATTAGATAAAGAAAAACAAAAAATGGTTTATCCTCATATAGGGCCAATTTTTGGCTATTTTGAAATTGTTTCTCTTTTAGTTTTACTTAGTACTGGTGTTGTTATGATTGTAAATGACGGACTCTATGAATTACTTTTTTCAAGTGACAACTCTCTTATAGTTGAAACATTATGTAAAAAGCTTATAATTGTTGGTATTATGATTCTTGCGACGATTGTGCATTTTATCATTGCATTTAAAACAAACACAAAAGAGCGAACGAAACTTCAAAACTTTATCTCTCGTGGTTCTTCTTTAATTATATTTTTTCTCAATCTTTTTGTTCTGCATTATGCAATAATGATTCGTTCGATGTTATAGGATTTGTATCTATACATAACTCTTTTGCTGTGTACCATGCGGCAATGCTTGCATCATCATACTGGTACTCTCTTTGGTGTAGAGGTATGACTGCATTTCTTATTTTGGCGCGGATAATGCCTACGACAATGAAAGTGATAAGTAAAGTTGCACCTGCTATAAAGTAATCATATAAATACCAAGCTATTAATGCTACTATAGGTGTAGCAAATTGTAAGAGTGTTTTTATGCTAAACGCAGTGATTTTACATTTTTTAGAATGCAAAATAGGTGTTGGCTCTATGAGTTCTAGTGTTTCTTTTTTCATAACTTCATTATAGCGAAAAAGAAAAACTTGATAAACTTGAGTCAATACGACTAAATAATATTGATAAAACTTGCAACCATTAACTTTTTTTGCTAAAATACTATCAAATTTTAAAAAAAGGATTTAAATTATGGCTAAACATCAATTTCAAACAGAAGCAAATCAAATATTACAACTAATGATACATTCACTATACTCTAACAAGGAGATATTTTTACGTGAGTTAGTATCAAATGCATCAGATGCACTTGATAAACTAAATATGTTAGTGTTAACTGATGAAAAATATAAAGATGTCACGTTCGCACCACGTATTGATATAGTTATAAATAAAGAACTTAAAACGTTAACTATCAAAGATACTGGTATAGGAATGAATGAAGAAGATTTGATGAATAATCTTGGTACTATTGCAAAAAGTGGTACAAAAGCATTTTTAGAAAATCTTACGGGAGATCAAAAAGAAGACTCTAACCTTATTGGACAGTTCGGTGTAGGTTTTTATGCCTCATTTATGGTCGCAAATAAAGTTGAAGTTATCACTAAAAAAGCCGGAGAAGAACAAGCTTACAAATGGATAAGTGAAGGGGCTGGCGAATTTGAAATAGAACCTGCTGAAAAAGATTCTCACGGAACTGAAATCATTATGTACCTTAACGAGGGAGAAGAAGAATTTTTAGAGGAATACCGTGTTGAAAGTATTGTAAAAAAATATTCAAATCATATTCCTTTTCCAATTTTTATGGATAAAGAAAAAACAATACCTGCGCTAACAGATGATGATGGCAAAGAGACAGAACCAGCTCGTACAGAAATAGTAAATGAACAAATAAACAGTGCAAGTGCATTGTGGACAATTCCAAAAAGTGATTTAAAAGATGAGGATTATATCTCATTTTATGAAACTATTGCACACTCAAGCGAAGAACCTTTAACTTGGATGCACAATAAAACTGAAGGTGCTATTGAATACACTACACTTTTTTATATTCCAAGTAAAGCACCGATGGATATATACAGAGTCGATTATAAACCGGGTATTAAACTATACATCAATCGTGTATTTATTACAGATGATGAAAAAGAGCTTATGCCAACATATTTACGTTTCTTACGTGGTGTGATAGACTCTAAAGATTTACCATTAAATGTAAGTCGTGAAATTTTACAGTCAAATCCTATCATGAGTAAAATTAGAAATACTTCAGTAAAAAAAGTTCTTTCTGAGCTTTCAAAAATGATGAAAAAAGACTCTGATAAGTATGATATTTTTTATAAAGAGTTTGGAAATGTACTCAAAGAGGGTCTTTATAGTGACTTTGGAAACAGAGAGAAAATTCTAGAACTCTTAAAATTCCATACATTAAACTCTGATGAAATGACAACAATAGAAGAGTTTGTAAAAGGTGTAGATGAAGAGAAAAAAGAGATATATTATTTAACAGCTAAAACATCAATAGATATGTTAAAATATTCTCCGGTTTTAGAAAAATTTAAAGCTCGTGGTATTGATGTACTTCTTTTAAATGAAGAAGTTGATACGATAATCTTTCCAATGGTAACAGAGTATAAAGAGTACAAACTTATTCCTGCTGCTGATGCGAAATTTGAAGAGAGTGAAGAAGAGAAAAAAGAGCAAGAAGAGTTAGCAAAATCTTACGAAGGCTTCACCAAAGAGATAAAAGAGATTTTAGGTGAGAGTGTAAAAAGTGTTGCAGTTACAACAGAGCTTACAGACTCTCCTGTTGCAATCAAAATAGACAAAGAAGACCCTTCTTATATGATGGCACAAATGATGAAACAAATGGGTCAAGCAACTGATGCACCAGAACCAGCACCTATTTTACAAATTAATCCAAAACATGAATTAATTGCAAAATTAAAAGATACTTCTGACAGAAATCTTATAGAAGATGCTGCACATGTTTTACTCGATCAAGCAAAACTATTTGATGGTCAAGAGCTTGATGATACAGCTGATTTTGTTGTTCGTCTTAATAGAATAATTTCTAAAGCCTTATAATTTTTTTGAATGAGTGCCAAAGAATTTGGTACTCATGATATTCTTCTTATAAAACTTCTAAAACACTTTGTTTTCATACAAAAATATGATATTCTATCGCCATGTTAAAAAACTTCGAATTATTAAATAAATCAATAGAAGCTGAGGATTTTTCTGCTATGAAAAAAGAAGCAGATGAAATTTTTGAATCATTGATCACTACAGACCTAAAAAATCTTCATTTAGAAAGATATACGTATAGCCCTATGCAGGCGATGGATGAACTTGGGCTTGATGAGGAGCTCATTAATGAACTAGTAGAAGATTATGTAGGGCAAATGATAAAGTCACTTGTACAGTTTGAAGTTTATCTCAAAGAGTTAGAAAACTCTAAAAGTAATAAGATGGAACTTGATTACAAACTCTTTCGAGAACTTGCACATAAAAATTTGGGTGTTGCTAGAAACCTTCGCATTAAAGATTCTGAAATACTCCTTTATGAACTCATAAAAAAAGATGATTTAAAATATCTACTCTTATGTATTGAAGCTTTGAAAGTAGCAATAATTAAGTTAAACCCTCAATGTGCCTATAACACGCTAAGACTTATTAAAATTAAAAATTTTTTTTAAGTTCAGTTAATTTTTAAGTGAATGAGAAATTTGTTCAAGTTTTCCTTTTGGTTTTACGAAAGTTTTTTTTTCAGTAGTATTTAAAGGTAGAGCAAAAGCAAGTAAAATAAAGACAAAAGAAAATACAATACCTGCAAGTAAGCTTAATATAACCTTTAATTTGAAATCGCTCATCTTATGAGTTTTCTTTTTTCTCATTTGTTATATATATCCAAAACTCTTTATGAGAATAACCTTTGTTAAGAAAAAACATTTGTAGAACAGTTACCCTATATAATGTAATCAACATCTTTGCATAGGGAATAAAAAGACTTAAGGTTACAAATAAAGATTGTTGTTTGCTACCTTTTGATTCTATCATCTCCTGTATCCCAATATTTTTACTTAGATATATTCCAAAGAGAATTGAAAAAGTGAAATTGAGTATTAATCCAAAAAGCATATATGCCATAAAATCTTGTTCGTACATTCCAGCTATCATAATTGAAAATTCCTGTATATTGTATTTTTTATATTTTAGCAAAAAAGAATTATTTTTAAGTTTAACTTCTTCAAAGATACAATCAAAAGGTAACATTAGCGATTTAATTAAAGAAAAAAAACTTTTTTTAAACATCTTTATACTATACTAAACTCACAAATTATGAAAAAAGGTAATTTAATGGAAACTAATCTCGTAATGGAAGGAGTGAAGTTTATGTTTTTAGGAATGGGAACAGTGTTCGCATTCCTAATCATAATGATAATGGCTATAAATTTGATGTCATATATCATTCATAGATTTTTCCCTGAGCCTAAAGCAGCTGACATAGCAGTGAATACGGCAAATGAGCAGCAAGATAAAAACAAGATAGTTGCAGCAATTACTGCTGCGATAGCACATCATAGACAAGGGTAAGGATTAAAATGGCTAAAAAATTTATAGATGTAATGGATACAACTTTCAGAGATGGTTTTCAGTCAGTTTTTGGTGGTCGTGTATTGATGGATGATTTTCTTCCAGCAGTCGAAGCCGCAAAAATTGCAGGAATAAATCACTTTGAATTTGGTGGTGGAGCAAGATTTCAATCTCTTTACTTTTATTTAAGAGAAGATGCTTTTGAAATGATGGATAAGTTTCGTAAAATTGTAGGACCTGATGCAAACCTTCAAACACTTGCTCGTGGTGTAAATACAGTTATGTTAGATACTGGTTCAAAAGAGTTGATAGACCTTCATGCAAAAATGTTTAAAAAACATGGAACGACAACTATTCGTAACTTTGATGCTCTCAATGATATTGACAATCTCGAGTATTCAGGTCAAAGAATTGTACATCATGGCTTAAAACATGAAATTGTAGTAACAATGATGGATTTACCACCAGGATGTCATGGTGCTCACGATGTAAAATACTACGAAAAAACACTTCGCAGAATCTTAGATAGTGGTATTCCGTATGATAGTATTTGTTTTAAAGATGCTAGTGGTACGTCGAATCCTCAGAAAGTTTTTGAAACAATCAAAATGGCTAGAAAAATGGTTGGAGAGGATACACATCTTCGTCTTCATACACATGAAACAGCAGGTGTTTCTGTAGCAGCTTATATGGCAGCTCTTGAAGCTGGGATAGATGGTATTGACATGGCTGCTGCTCCTGTGAGTGGTGGTACAGCGCAACCAGATATTTTAACTATGCTTCATGCAACAAAGGGCATGAATTATGACCTTGGTGGTTTAGAACTAGGAAAAATACTGACATATGAAAAAGAGTTACAATCATGCTTAAGTGATTATTTTATGCCACCAGAAGCAACAATGGTTTCACCAATAATACCATTTTCTCCAATGCCAGGTGGTGCATTAACTGCAAATACACAAATGATGCGTGATAATGACATCTTAGATAAATTTCCAGATGTGATAGCTGCTATGCAAGAGGTAGTAGAAAAAGGTGGTTATGGTACTTCTGTAACACCAGTTTCTCAGTTTTACTTTCAACAAGCATTAAACAATGTAATGCAAGGGCCATGGGAAGCTATCGCTCCAGGTTATGGAAGAATGGTACTCGGATATTTTGGTAAAACTCCTGTTGCACCAGATCCTGAAATTGTAAAAATTGCTTCAGAAAAATTAGGACTTGAACCTACAACGGAAAAAGCACTTGATTTGGCTGATGCAGACCCTGCAAAATCTTTAGAGAGTTGGATAACTAAACTAAAAGAAGAAGATATTGAAATCACGGAAGAAAATATCTTTATTGCAGCAGCATGTCAAGAAAAAGGTATCGCATTCCTTAAAGGCGAAGGCGAATTAAACGTTCGTAAAATATCTCAAATGAAAAATGATTGTGAAGGAAGTTCAAATATGGGTAGTGGAAATTATACAGTAGTAGTAGACGGACAAAAGTTTAGTGTTCAAGTTGCAGAAGGTGACGCAGATATTCAAGTAACAGCAGTAAATGGAGAAAGTGCAGCGCCAGCTGCATCAACACCAGCTCCTGCAGCATCCGGTAATGATACAGAAATTAAAGCATTACTTCCGGGTAGTGTTTGGAAAATAGTTGCTAATCCAGGTCAAAGCGTGAATGAAGGTGATGTTATTATGATTCTTGAATCTATGAAAATGGAGATAGATGTAGTGGCAACAAGAGGCGGAGTATTAAAAAGTATCAATGTAGCTACAAATGATAAAGTTGTAGAAGGTCAAGTAGTAGCCGTATTAGGATAATTGGATGAAAAATATTGTAATTAAATTTCTTGCTCTTTTCATGCTTCTTGCATTTGCAAATACGACTGCAGGTGCTTCAGAGCATGAAGCAGTTGCCAAAGCTTCTACCCATAAAGAAGAAACATATGTTTCTAAACCTTTTAGTGAAATGATTATGGGCTTTTTAAAAGATACAGGTGTGGTAGCTCTTGTAAATCCAGATCCAAATGAATTAAGTGCTAATGGTGAGCATATGAGTAGCTTTCATCAAGGTCTTGGTCGTGTGATTATGATCTTGATTACATTTTTCTTATTTTGGTTAGCCATAGCTAAAGGATTTGAGCCGCTTTTACTTCTCCCTATTGCGTTTGGTGGATTTTTAGCAAACATTCCTGTTGCGAATATTGCAGGAGCGCATGGTTTCTTGGGGGTGATTTATAATATGGGGCTCTCAAATGAGATGTTCCCTATCATAATCTTTATGGGTGTTGGTGCTATGACTGACTTTGGTCCGCTTTTATCAAACCCTAAAACAGCGCTTCTTGGTGGGGCTGCACAATTTGGTATCTTCGGAACTTTGGTTGGTGCTGTAGCCCTTTCACACTATGGTTTTGTTGATTTTACATTGCAACAAGCTTCTGCAATTTCTATTATTGGTGGGGCAGATGGTCCAACATCAATTTTTATTGCAACGAAACTTGCTCCTGAATTATTAGGTGCTATTGCGGTTGCATCATATTCATATATGGCGATGGTTCCTATTATTCAACCTCCGATTATGAAAGCTTTAACAACAGATGCGGAGCGAAAAATTAAAATGACGACACTTCGTCACGTAACACGTTTAGAAAAACTTGTTTTTCCTATTTTAGTTCTTTCATTAGCTATTATGGTTTTACCAGAGTCTACACCACTTATTGGTGCCTTTATGTTTGGTAACTTCTTAAAAGAATCAGGTGTTGTTGAACGTTTAAATGATACATTGCAAAATGCGCTTATTAACATTACAACTATTTTCTTAGGTTTGGGTGTTGGTTCAAAACTTGCAGCTGATCAATTCTTAGTTCCTGATACTATGTTTATTATGATTCTTGGTATTATTGCATTCTCAGTAGGAACTGCTGCTGGTGTGTTAATGGCAAAACTTATGAACTTGTTCCCAGGTCATAAAATCAATCCATTAATCGGTTCAGCTGGTGTATCTGCTGTGCCTATGGCAGCACGTGTATCAAATAAAGTTGGTATGGAATATGACCGTACAAATATGCTTTTAATGCATGCAATGGGTCCAAATGTTGCGGGTGTTATTGGTTCAGCTGTTGCAGCTGGTGTATTAATTTCTCTATTTCAATAGAGAGATTAGTAAAGTTTTACTCAGTAGTGCATTTCTTGCACTACAATTTTCTAAATATCTATTTTTATAATTATTGATATCTTGCCATTGCTTCTACGATAAGTGGTATAACATTGTGACTTTTTGTTTTATCAATAAATCCGTCAGCACCTAAATCTTCTGCTTCTCTTTTGTTGTTATCTCCCGTCATAGAACTGTTTACAATGATAGGAATATTTTTGCTAACAGGATTTGCTTTGAGCGTTTGGATGACTGTAAAACCTGACATTTCAGGCATTTCAATATCTGTAATGATAGCTGGCACAATAGCATTGGCACTATCTCCAAGAGAATCTATATACTCAACAAGTTTTTTTCCATTATTGAACAGTTTCATATTAATATTTGCTTTTTGAAAAAGAAGGGTTAAATGCTTTTGAGCAGTTTTTGAATCTTCAGCAATCAACACCGTACCCTTGATGAGTTTTTCAGGTAGGGCAATGTCTTTTAGTGCTTCTGTATCTCTCTCCACATCAACAAGCGCTTGAGGTAGTACATCTGCAAGAAGTTTTTCATAGTCAAGGATAAGACAAAGGCTACCATCTTCGAGTCTTGTGTCGTTTATGATGACACCATCATCTTTAAGTCTATAACTATCAGGTGCATGCATTTCTCCCCAGTTCTTTTTAATAACTCGATATGCAGACATTATTCTTAATCCAATTATGACCCCATTAAAGTCACATACTAAAATGTTTGAGCGTTTAATCTCTTCTTTAGTCAATGTCACATCTAACCATGCAGGTAAATTTAAGATAGGAATTTGTAAATCACGTAAGATAATAGTCCCTTCTAAAAAAAGGTGTGCCGATGGAATTTGTGTGAGATAATGGTTCTTTGATTCTACTACTTCTCGTGTTTTAAAAACATTTATCGCATAGTAAGCTGAGTCTTCTCTTTCGCTTACTCTAAATACAAGTAATTGAAGTTCATTGTTTTTTGCTAAGTTTGTAGCCGCATCCACATTATCTAGTAAAGCCATAAAAATCCTTTTCATTAAACAAGTGCCTGACAAGAATAAATGTCATTGAATTATGATATTTATTCTTGTCAGGCACTTATCTCTTAATATTAGCAGAAATAAAATGAAATATGCTTGAATGTTAGTATTGAAATGTTAAAATAAAGGCATTAAATTCAAAGGTGCTTCCGTGAAAATTTTCATAATTCTATTTCTATTAACTACATTTGCTTTTTCTAAGGTTTATTATTCAAAAGTGGAACCTTATGAAGTGCGAGACATTTCCTCAAATGTAACTGGAGCTGTTTTGTATGCAGATGAAAATATGCTTGGTAAGAAACTCTCTTCAAAGCCATTTATACTCATAGATGCTGAGTTAGATAAAGATGAGCTAAACGCAGTAAATAATAAACTGAGTTATTTTCAAGATACTTTAGAGGTAAATGAAAAAGTCCTGTCGAACTTGAGGGAATCTTTAAAAAGAAAACGTGAAAATTATGAGAATATTGCTAAATTAAGTATAAAATCACGAGTTGAAAAAGATAGAGAGTTTTATGACCTTATTAACAATGAAAACAGTTTTTTGGCGATACAAAAAGAGGTGAATTCTTTAAAGGCAAATATAGCAGATCTGAAATTAAGAAAAGCGCAGTTACTCAAAAATATTCACGATAAAAGTATTTCATTGAAAGGCTTTGTTCTTTATGATTTAAAAGTTAAAGCAGGGAAAGTGGTCACTGTAGCTACCCCATTGGCTACAGTTGCAGACACATCAAAAGGTTTGTTAAGCATTTATTTGAATGAAGATGACGCGCTAAACGCAGTAAATAAGATTATTTATATCAATGGGCAAAAAACAAAATATAGAGTCTCAAGAATTTTTACTATAGCAGACAGTAAAAATATATCAAAATATAAAGCACAGATTATTGTTAATGCTCCGAATCTGTTTTCAAAATTAGTAAAAGTAGAATTAAGAGAGAGTAAAAATGAAAAGTAGTATTACAGCATGTCCCCTAGATTGTTATGATGCTTGTGGCATTGTTTATGATGATGGTAAATTGATGCCTTTTAAAGATGGTCATACAAATGGGTTTTTATGTCCACATATCAATCATTATGATAAATATGAAAGAATAGAAAAAGCGCGATATAAAGGTGCTGAGATAAGTATGGATGAGGCTCTTGAAAAATTACAAGAGATACTCTCCTCTACATTGAAAAGCGAGATATTGCATTATAGAGGGAGTGGAAACTTTGCCTTAATGCAGGAAGTAACAGACCATTTCTTTGCAGGACTTGGGGCAGTACTAACTGATGGAACCTTATGTGATGGTGCGGGTGAAGCAGGCATCATTGCAGGTCGTGGAAGCAATAAAAATATGCCATTTTCAGAGATTGAAAAATCTGATGTTGTAATATTTTGGGGAAGAAATCCGCATACGACTTCTTCTCATCTTCTTCCAATTCTTAAAGAGAAAAAAGTTATCGTTATCGACCCAGTAAAAACAAAAGTGGCGAAGATGGCTGATCTGTTTGTTCAAATCAAACCACATACAGATATTTTTCTTGCTTTACTTTTAGCACGTTTTGTTCATATAAATGATACTCTTGATGAAGAATTTATTGAAAAATATGCAAGTGAATTTGATGAATATTATGAACTTACACAAGGTGTACGTATTAAAACAACACTTGAAAATATCGGCATCACTCTCGGTGATATAGGTGATATATTAAGTATGTGTATTGACAAAAAAGTTGCTATTGTTTGTGGTGTTGGTATTCAAAAATATCTTGATGGTGCAGATGTCATGCGTGCTATAGATGCATTTGCCGTATCACTTGGGATGTTTGGTAAAGAAGGTTGTGGGGTTGCATATCTTGGTAACTCAAAAGAGGGGATAGAGTCTCCATTTAATACAAAATCAAAAAAAGTCTCAAAAGTAAATACTGCGTTTGATGATTTTAAAACTGTGTTTATTCAAGGAGCAAACCCGCTTGGGCAAATGCCTGATACCCAAAGAGTGAAAAATGCTATGCAAAGAGTAGAAAATGTTGTCTATTTTGGATTGTATGAAAATGAAACATCTCAAATTGCAGACTTAATTATACCTGCAAAAACATTTTTAGAAAAAGATGACCTGCGAACTTCTTACTCTCATAATGGATTGATGTTGATGAATAAACAGATTGAAAGCGAGATAGGCATAAGTGAATATGATTTGGCAAAAAGAATGTGTGAAAAATTTGCTATAGAGATAAAAGATGAAAGTGAATATCTCGAACATTTTAAAAATTTTGGTGTTTTAAAGATAAACGGCTGTGTAGAAGTTGAAAATAGAGATACGGTTGCCTATAAAAATGGTTTTGATACTAAAGATAAAGAGTTTATATTTTTAGAGGAGTTTGATTCTCCCCAAGAAGAAAAAGAGGATGAGTTGTATTTACTTACGCCAAAAAGTTCAAAAAGCTTAAACTCTCAGTTTCAAAGAGAACAATATGTATATTTGAATCCATCACAAGGTTTTCTTGATGAAGAAGAGATTACAATTAGTTCAGAGAATGGCAGCCTTGTTTTAAAAGTTAAAAATAGTGAAGATTTACGAGAAGATTCAGTACTTATTTACAGTGGCACTGAAGGTGTAAATAATTTAACCTCTTCAAAACATTCTTATGAAGGAAAATCTGCTGTTTTTCAAGAAAATAAAGTTAAAATAAGTAAAAAGTAAAAGGCATAATAAATTATGAATATAAAAGAATTAGATAAAAAATATGTACTGCCAACATATGGACGTGCTGATGTTGCGTTTGTAAAAGGTGATAATGCAACACTCGAAGATGATGAGGGAAAAAAATATATAGATTTTACTTCAGGTATCGGTGTGGTTAGTGTTGGACATGGAAATAAAAGAGTTGCAAAGGCTTTATGTGAGCAGGTTGCATCATTGACACATACATCAAATCTATACTATATAGCACCTCAAGCTCTTGCTGCACAAAAAGTTGTAGAAGCAAGTGCTTATGATATGCAGTGTTTTTTTGGAAACTCTGGTGCTGAAGCAAATGAAGGGGCTATTAAGATAGCAAGAAAACATGGAGAGCGTGATGGAGAGATAAAAAGATATAAAATTATTACGCTAAACCACTCTTTTCATGGTCGTACGATAACAACAGTAAAAGCGACAGGTCAAGAGTCCATGCATAACTATTTTGGTCCTTTTCCTGATGGTTTTGTTTATGCTGATGGTATAGATGAAATTGCCTCTTTACTTGATGATCATACGGCTGGCGTCATGATAGAACTCATTCAAGGTGAGGGTGGTGTAGAGCCACAGGATAAAGAAAAAGTACAGGCTTTAGCGAAACTTTTGAAAGAAAAAGAGATTCCACTTATCATTGATGAAGTACAAACTGGAGCTTATCGTATTGGTGAGTTTACAGCTTCACAAGCTTATGGAATTGAACCTGAGATCATTACTTTAGCAAAAGGTGTGGGTGGTGGTGTACCTGTAGGAATTGTAATGACAACACTCAAAGAAGTACTCAGTGCGGGTGATCATGGTTCTACTTTTGGTGGAAACTTTTTAAGTGCACGAGCAGTGTGTGAAGTTGTAGATATTTTAGACGAGCTCAAAAAGAGTGGTGATTTAGAAAATACTTCAAGAGTGTTTAACAAAGCTTTGGAGGATTTTTATCAAGCAAACAGTGATGTATTTACTCAAAAAGTAGGTATTGGCATGATGTGTGGACTTCGAGCAAAAGATGCTGATACCTTGGCAAAGATTATAGACTTAGCACGTCAAAATGGTGTGATGGTCTTAAAAGCAGGGAGAAATACACTACGTTTCTTACCACCACTTACAATAACAAAAGAGGAAATAGATGAAGGCTTTCAAGCTCTTAGTACTGCTATGTCTCAGCTCTAGTAGTTTCATTTTTGCAAATGAAAATAATGCTTCATTAGATAAGTTTATCTCAGATTATAAGAATAAACAGTTTGAATATGATTATGAAAAGAGTGAAGCAGAGGGTTCAAAACTACGAGATTCGTGGATAGCACCACTGCGTTTGAATTATAGTTACTCTAAGAGTAACCCATTTTCCTCAGAGCAACTCAATGAAAATGCGTCTATACGTATGGATCAGCCTATTTTTCAAAGTGGTGGAATCTACTACGGTATTAAATTTGCAAATGCAAGCAAGTTGTACAATGATGTATCTATTGATGTTGCAAAACGTAAAATGATAAAAGATGCCATTGCTATTTTAATGCAGATAAAACAGACAGGGTACAGAGAAAAAAAGCAAAAATTACAGATAAAAAACTCTGAGATTAATTTAGCACAAAAAAAAGAGCAATATTTAAATGGACAGTTGGATTCGGGCTTTTTAGATAATGCTATTATTCAAAAAAATATCGTCACAGAAGCATTATATGATATACAAACAAATAAAGAGAGACTTATTAACAGACTGAAAGCTTTAAGTGATGTGGATTACAAAAAGGCCAATGTCTTACATTTAGATTCTATCACAAGAGAAGAATTTTTAGGACACAATATTGTACTGCAAAAAAGCGATGCAGAGATAGAGAAAAATAGATATGCAAAAGAGATACGAGTAGCAAAATATCTCCCAAGTATCAATCTAACAGCGGGATATAATTGGCAAAAAACATCCAATCAAGTCTTTCAGGTTGGACAAAATTTTGTTAATAATTCAAATGAACTTAATTTCTATGATTATGGTTTTAAAGCTTCACTACCTATAGATTTAAATACTTTTAAAGATATAGAATCTGCCAAAGTGGACTATCTTAAATCCCAAGTAGTTAGAACAGATAAAGAGAGAGAGCTAAGAGCACTCTATAATCAGGTGATGCAAAATATAGAGAACTTTAACAAAAAGATAAAACTCTCAAAAGAAAATAAAAAACTTTACGCAAAACTGCTTAAAGATACGAACAAACTGTATGCAGCAGGCTATAAAACAAAGTATGATGTTGATACTCTCTCAAATTCATTAAAAATTCAAACACTTGATACCAAAATATATGAGATGGATAAACAGTTAGAACTTCTTAACTTATATGAAATGTATCTCCATGATAAAAAGTAAAAGCAAGGATAAAAATGCGATTTAGCGAGTATATGACACAATGGCTGTATGGCGAAAATGGTTACTATGCCACATATAAAAATATAGGAAAAAGTGGAGACTTTTATACAGCAGTAAGTACAAGTAAATTCTTTGGTGGAACAATTGCTAAACATATTATCTCTTTGATAGATGAAGGTTTTTTAAAGTCAAACGCAGTAATATGCGAGATAGGGGCGCATCATGGTTACTTTTTGGCTGATGTGTGTGAATTTATTTATACACTCAGACCTGAACTCCTTTCTAGTTTTAAGTTTGTGATTATTGAGAAATTTGATGACCTACAAGCACATCAAACACGATATTTTGAAGAAAGTTTTGGCGACGCGGTGCAGTTGACACATTATAAAAGCTTGAGTGAATTACAATGCGATAATGCTTTTTTTATTGCAAATGAAATATTTGATGCTTTCCCTTGTGAGCTTTATTATAAAGGTAAAACTGCAAGTGTACAAAATCATAATGTAGAGTTTGATGTAGAAGATGAATGGGTGAGGGCTCAAGCTAAAAAGTATCATAAAGATAGAGGCGAGATAGCTGTAGGCTATGAAGAATTTGCACAAGAGATGGTAAACGCAGCAAAAAGTTTTGAATTTATGAGTTTTGATTATGGAGAGATGCAAGCACGTCCTGACTTCTCACTTAGAATTTATGCCAAACATACAGTGATACCATTTTTTACTCCCAAAGAGAATGAAGAGTATATTCCACGTGAGGAGCTTTTTGCAAAGAGCGATATCACGTATGACGTAACCTTTGCGCATGTTAAAGATGCCTACGAGGCTGCAGGTACCACATATATCGAGCTAAAAGCTCAGATGGTTGCTCTTGTTGATATGGGAATACTAGATCTTTTAGAGATCTTAAAAGATAATGCTGATGAAAAGATATATAAACAAGAACTTGAGAAAGCAAAAATGTTGATTATGCCAAATTTTTTAGGTGAAAGGTTTAAGATGATAAAGTTTCGAAAGACTCTTTAGAGTCCTTCTAGCATTTTCATTAACTCTTCTGGGCGGTTAGAGTTTTTTAAAGCATTTTCTCTTGAAATAACTCTTTTTTGAAGGAGTTCGATGAGTTGCTGTGCTTGTGTTGTCATATTCGTTTCTTGCTGATTTAATTGCATTTGTGAGTATATTTGATGGACTTTATCTTCTCGAATCTGATTTTGAACAGCAGGGTTGGTAATGAGAATCTCTTGTGTTGCAACCTTACCACTTCCAATACGAGGAATAAGTGTCTGAGAAATAACAGCAACAAGAGAAGATGCAAGTTGTGCACGAATTTGTGCTTGTTCTTCACCTGCAAAAACATCGATGATACGGTTAATCGTTCCTGGAGCTGAGTTTGTGTGCAGTGTACCAAAAACAAGGTGTCCTGTCTCAGCAGCAGTTAGAGCCGCACCAATAGTTTCAGCATCCCTCATTTCCCCAATAAGTATAATATCAGGATCTTGACGAAGTGCATACTTTAAAGCTGCCGCAAAAGACTTGGTATTGCTCCCTACATCACGTTGGGAAAAGAGAGATTTTATATTTTTATGAACAAACTCAACTGGGTCTTCGATGGTGATAATGTGTCGTCTTTCTGTCATGTTGATTTCGTGTAGCATGGAAGCAAGGGTTGTTGATTTACCACTTCCGGTTGGACCAGTAACAAGAATGAGACCCTTTTCCTTTTTTACAAGTTCTTTAAATATTGGAGGATTTCCATACTCATCAAGTGTTGGAATTTCAAGAGGAATCATACGAAATGCACAGGCAATTCCGTGAATAGTACGGTAATAGTTAGCACGAAAACGTCCAATCTCTTTAAGCTCAAATGAAAAATCAAGTTCGTTATGTTCTTCAAACTCTTTCTTTTGTTTGTCTTCTATAAGTGAGTAAGCCATCTCTTCAACATCTTTAGCACTAAGTACGGGAAGATTTAAAGCGCGGATCTCTTTGTCAATTCTAATCTGAGGTTCACTTCCTACAACAAGATGTAAATCAGATGATTTAAAAGCTAGGACACTTTTTAACAGTTTTTTGATATCTAAAGTTTTGTTTGAACTTTGGTTCTCTACTTCTTCACTCATAAGAAACTCCTTTGGTATATTTCTTCATTAAAGCCTACGATAACTTGATCATTAAACTCCACTACTGGGCGTTTAATCAAAAGGTTTTCCTTGCAAAGCCACTCTTTTTGTCCCTCTTCATCGAGGTTTAACTCTTTAAGCTTTAGATTTCTATATGTAGTACTTCTCGTGTTAAATAGCGTTTTCATATCAACTTTTGAACTCCAATAAGAGATCTTCTCACAAGGTAGTTTTTCTGTTTTAAAATCAAACAGTTCATACTCAATCGCATGTTTTTTAAAAAACGACAGGGCTTTTTTTACACTGTCGCAATTTTTGATGCCATAAACTTTTAGCATTTTTTACTCTATAATTTTAGGAACGATGAAAAAATCATCAGCACTTTTTGGTGCATGTTTTAAAACATCTTTACTAATTGTTGGATTGTTTTGTGGAATGTCTTCTCTGAGTGGAGTAGCTCTCTCACTCATAGCAAAAGTTCCATCAACATTTTGGGTGTCAAGTTCACTTAAATTATCCACAAAACTTACAATTTCAGATAATTGTGCGATTATTTCTTCACGTTTGTCATCATTAACTTTTAAAAAAGATAATTTTTCCAATCTAGTTAAGAGTGCGTCATCTACTTGCATTTGATATCCTATAAATATTTTATTTATTAAATTTTATCATATAAAACTTAGTATTGCACATGGATTTGATGAAACTTTAACTTAGTTATGGGTAATATTATGAACTTTTAAAAAAATAAAGGAACAGTTTTTGAGCTTAAAAGATAATATTGGGATGGTTAAAGAGGAACTTACTTCAGAAGAGAAGTTTTTCGAAAAAGCAGTAGTGACTGAAAAGTTTGTAAAAAAATATAAGAATGCAATGATAGGTTCAGTAGTTGTTATTGCTCTTTTTGTAGCTGGAAATATCATTTATGATGTGAATAAAGAGCATACATTGCAAGAAGCAAACGCAGCTCTATTAACTTTGAAAACAAACCCTCAAGATACAGCAGCACTGAAAAACCTGCAATCGTTAAGTCCTGAGTTGCATGATGTGTGGCTTTATTCACAAGCTGTTGTCAGTAAAAATGTAAAAGATTTACAAAAGCTTGAAGCTTCTAAGGCACTTTTGATTAATGATCTTGCAACGTATGAAGAGGCTCAAAACTTACAAGATAAAGAAAAATTGCAAGCCTATGCTGAGAAACAAGGTGCGATATATAAAGACTTAGCACAGATACAAGTTGCCATTATATTAATGAATGAAGGTAAAATCAAAGAGGCACATTCAAAACTAAAAATGATAAGTATTGATTCTCCACTTGCAACTGTAGCAAAAGCTTTAATGCATTACGGAGTGAAATAGCATTGAAAAAAAATCTTCTTTTTCTTCCTTTATTTATGCTACTTTTTTCTGCTTGTAGTACAAAAGAGGTGTATGAGCCTAAAGTAGTCTCTGGGGAGTGGAAAAAATATGCTCCTTTAAAATCAAAGATTGTTGATAGATCTTCTAATGTAGCTTTACTCAAAGATGGAAGAGTTCTGAGTAAAAATGGCATTATAAATGTCAAAATAGATAAAGAACAAAGAATTATCTCTCAAAGTGATGGTTGGATTTTGAGTGCAACTATTGATGGAAACTTGACACTGAGATCTCAAGATGATCAAAACAAAACAAAAGAGTTTGAACTTAAAAAAACTATTGCAAGTGCTAGTGTAGATAATGATATGCTTGCTGTGATGTTTGCTGATGATGAGATGGCACTCTATGATATTCCAAGTAAAGCACTTTTGTTTAAAGAGCAAGGTGGTAAGTCTGTTGCTTCAGATATGCGAATAGTCAATCCTTATTTTATGAATGATTTACTCATTTTTTCAACGCTTGATGGAAAAGTAGTCATTGTAAATACAAAACTCAAAAAACGTCTCCGAACAGTAATCGTATCATCTCAAGATTATTTTAACAATATCATTAACTTTAAAATTGTTGACAATAAAATTATTGCACTAAGTAATTCTAAAATGCTCTCTTTAACGAAAAAAGAGCTACGTCAAAAGTATGAGATAAGAAATATTGCTTATGATGATAAAACAATATATATCACAACAAAGCAGGGCGAAGTTATAGCATTGACACCAGACTTACAAGTTGAGCAAAAAGTAAAGTTTCCTTTTGCACACTTTTTAGGGCTTATAAGTAGTGAAGATAAACTCTATGCACTGGAAAAAGAGGGTTATATAATCACGATAGATAAAAAAACTTTTGATTACACTGTAGAAGACGTAGATATTCACGATGGTTTTGTGTTTACTGCAGGAAAAGTTTTTTATGTTAATGACGAGAAAATTTTAGTAGAATAGATGTCAAACGAATTAGAAGCCTTTTTAGAGTATATTACTGTAACAAAGGCTTTAAGTAAAAAGAGTGTTCAAGCATATCAGAATGATTTAGTTCTTATTGAAGAACATTTTAACAAGCCACTTATACAACTTAATACACAAAATCTTCTTTCCTTTTTAGCAATTTATTCAAATAAGCGTACACTCAATAGAAAACTCTCTTCAGTGAATGCCTTTTTTGATTTTTGTTATAAGGAGCAGTTTAGTGAGGAAAAAACAAAACTTAAATTTGCTAAAATACCAAAACTGCTTCCTAAATTTTTATCTTATGAAGCTATTTTAAATGCTTTAGATCTAATAGATAAAAGTACATGGATAGGTAAACGTGACTACGCTTTGATACTTTTTTTGTATGCAAGTGGAGCACGCATTAGCGAATGTCTTGAACTATCTTTGCGTGATATAGAAGGAGAGTGGTTGCACATTCGTCATGCCAAGGGTGAAAAAGAGCGTATTGTTCCCTTGGCTAGAGTTGCCAAAGAGGCCATAGATACTTACTTAGAAGCCTGTACTTTTAATAAAGAGTATATTTGGTGTAATTATCAAGGTGGAAAACTCAGTAGAATTTCGGCTTATAAAATTACACAAAAATACCTTGGGGTCTCCCCTCATGTTTTACGTCACTCTTATGCGACTTCTCTGATACGTGGCGGAGCAGATTTACGTGTAGTGCAGGAGCTTTTAGGGCATGCATCTTTGATGACTACGCAAATTTATACACATATACAAAGGCAGGATCTAAAAGATACTGTTGCAATCTGTCATCCGATGGCAAAGGAGTATTTATGAATACAACAAACAATAAAATATTTTCAAAGCCATTTTTAGACTCATTGTTTTTTACACAAAACAATTATCATCAGCATGGCGTTTTTTTGCATACACTTCGTGTCACGTATTATGCGCTAAAAGGTGGCGGTATGAAATTTTTTGCAGCAGGATTACTCCATGATGTAGGAAAGCCTTTTACTGCGTTTAAAAAAGATAAAGAGGATTATGAGTTTAATGAGTGGAGTTTTACAGACCATGAAGAAAGAAGCTACCAAATCATAAAAAATTGGCCTTTTATAAGTGAATATACGAAAAAAATAGTAAGATATCATTATCTAATTCGTGACATTAAAAAATCAAAAACAGAAAATTATCCAAGATATCTTGAAAAAAAAGCTATTTGGGATAGTTTAGATGATAAAATGCAAGAAGATTTAAAAAAATTTTTACAATATGATGACCAAGGAAAAGGTAAAAGAAGAAGATGAAAAAAATAATGCCTTATATTGTTATAGCCATTTTAGTTTTAGTTATAGTGACTGTGTTTCTTTCTCTAGCAAAAGTACAGCATATGGTAGTCATTAAAGAAGGCAATCTTAAAAAACTACCACTTACAATGCAAGTACATAAATTTCAAGACAGCTTTTGTGGTATGGTTATAGATGACCTTGATTATGCTTCTCAGGTGATAGCTCCTGATGGAAGAACATGGTTTTTTCATGATCATGGAGATTTTGTACAGTGGCTAGAAGATAAAGAGTTTAAAGATAGTGCCATCATCTGGGTAACGAGTAGAGATACGCACAAATGGATAGATGCAAAAAAAGCGTACTATTCACTGAATGAAACAACACCGATGGGATTTGGCTTTGGAGCGTACGCACAGAAAAAAGATGGTATGATTGATTTTGACACAATGCGTTTAAAAGTGCTTCGTGGTGAAACGCTGAAAAACCCCAAGATACGAAAACAGATATTAGGAAAATAAAGTATGGATAGTATTAGTTTATTGACGATTATCAGTATCGCTTTTTTAGGTTCATTTGGACACTGTATAGGTATGTGTGGTGGTATTGTTGTGGCTTATTCGACTATAAAAATAGAACCAAAAAGCTCAAAAGTATCTAAAACAGTTGCTCATCTTCTTTATAACTTTGGGCGTGTTTTTACCTACACGATTTTAGGCTTACTGTTTGGCTGGGTTGGGGGAGTAGTCGTATTTAGTAATAATGCTAATGGCATACTGCTTATCATTGCTGGTATTGCGATGATTTTAGCAGGACTCTCTTTGATGGGAAAAATTAAATTTTTGACTATCATAGAACATTCCATCTCTTCTTCAAGCTTTTATAAAAAATCTTTTCAAGAAATTTTACACTCAAAATCAAATGCAAGTTTTTTTATTTTAGGGATGCTAAATGGTCTGCTACCATGCGGATTTGTTTACTTCTTTGCTATCACTGCTGCGAGTACAGCAAGTCCTCTATATGGGGCTTTAGTGATGTTTATCTTTGGTGTGAGTACAATGCCTGCGATGTTTTCTCTAGGCTTTCTTTCATCACTTGCTTCAGCAACTAGCTTTAGAAATATGATGATGAGTCTCTCTTCAGTTGCAGTTATTTTATATGGAACGTTTACTATTTACAATGGCTACACATATATAGCCAATCCTCAAAAAACTATACTCGATTGTCATAAATCATAAATTATTTAAAATGACCAGCTAGTTTTTTGTAAACATCTGAACTCTCTAGCAGTTCAGTATGTGTGCCACTTGCGACGATTTTCCCTTTTTGTAGTACTAAGATTTTATCAGCATGTTCAATCGTTGAGAGTCTGTGCGCGATTGTAATGGTGATTTTATCTTTTGTGTACTCTTGTAGTGCATGTTGTATTCTCTTCTCTGTTTCATTATCAAGTGCTGATGTCGCCTCATCAAAGAGTAAAAGAGAGGCATGCTTGTATATCGCACGTGCGATTGCTATACGTTGTCTTTGTCCTCCTGAGAGGTTTGCACCTGCCTCATCCATCATTGTATGGATGCCATCATCAAGATTTTGTACAAAGTCATAAGCATCTGCGAGTTTTAAAGCCTCAATTACTTTAGCTTCATCTATCACATCTTCTCCATATGCAACGTTAGCTGCGAGGGTATCTTGAAAGATATAGATACGTTGTGTTACCAATGCTATGTGATGTTTTAAAGACTTTTGTGTAAACTCTTTGATGTTGGTACCATTGATGAGGATTTCTCCACTGCTTGGGTCATAGAAACGCAGTAACATATTCATAAATGTTGATTTTCCGCCACCACTATCTCCAACAAGAGCGATGTTTTGTGAACTAGATATTTTTAAATTAATGCCATCTAGGAGATTTGTATTTTCATATTTAAGTGTGATATCTTTGTACTCTATAGTTTTAATGTCTTCTTTAAGCTCTTTATCACCATCTATAATTTTGTTTTTTGTATCTATAATCTCAAAAACTCTTTCGCTCGCAGCGATTGCGTCTTGAATTTTTGAATAGACGCCACCGATTTTACGAATAGGCTCAAAAACGAGTCCAACAGCAGTTAGAAACGCAGTGAATTCACCAACAGTCATTTTCCCGTCAAATACTTCTCTACCACCTATATAAACAACTATAGCAAGACCAGAAACCGCTATGGTTTCCAACATAGGTGATACTAAGGCACCTACATAGATAGCTTTCATATTTATTTTAAAAAATTTCCAGTTTTCAACGCTATAACGTTCAATCTCAAACTTTTCTGTATTATTTGCTTTTATAATTTCACTATTGTTAAATACTTCTGTAAGTCTTGAAACTAAATCAGCATTTTTGCTTTGAGAGCGGTGTGAATACTTTTTAAGTTTTTTTGCAATCATCATAAGTGGATAGATAACTAAGGGAACAACAATAAGCGTATAAAAAGAGAGAAGAGGGTTGAGATATATTATATAGCCAATAAGAGTAATGACAGTTATGATATCTCGAAACATATCAGGAAGCATATTGGATACAAAATACTGAATACGACCAATATCATTTGTGATACGAGAAATAAGCTCTCCACTTCTGTTTGTATATAAAAATGCCATATCAAGAGTTATCATTTTATGGAGTAAAATTTCTCGAAATCGAGTAACAATACTCTGTCCGATATACTCCATAAATACGGTTTGTATGTATTTTCCCACTGCCTTTGTAAGATAAATAGCAATAAGTCCAAAAGGAATAAGATAAAGCATTTCCTCTTTTTTTTGGATAAACATCTCATCCATCATAGGTTTCATGATCTGAGCTGTTCCAGCAGTAGATATAACTATAAGTAGTCCACCAAAAATAACAAGCATATAGTAAAGTTTATACTCTTTGATGTAGGGCCAAAATCGTTTGATTATTTCTTTCAAGTTTTCTCCAGATATTATAATAGTGATATTCTACACTATTAGCACTTCTAAAAAGCCTAAAGTTAAAGAAAAAATTTGTATAATTTTATATGAAAATTCCTTTACATACAAAATTAAGAAGAGCCTTTCGAGGATATCTTTATGCAATCATTTCAAAAATTGTTCACGTTGGTGAAGTACAAAGTTCTTTGGATAAAAGTAAAATCAATAAGATTGTTATCATCCGTCCCAATTACCGTATAGGTAATATTATCTTTTTAACACCTTTGATAAATGAAATAAAAAAAGCCATGCCTCAGGCGAAAGTAGATGTCATAGTAGGCATGAAGCTTGCAGGTGAGATACTCCAAGGAATGCCAAACGTAGAAAATGTGCAAAGTATCCCACGTGCTTTACTACTACATCCCATCGAGCTTTATAGATTTATCAAAGATGCACGAAAAGAAGAGTATGATGTAGCAATCAATATCTCATCAGGATCTCTAAGTTCAGAGATTGTTACCTCTTTGGTGAATGCAAAATACAAAGCTGGATTTGAGACGAAAAATTTCACAACCTTAACACATGCCGTGAAAAAAGAAAAACTTTATCAACATTCAGGGCATCAAACACTTGAGCTTTTAAAGCTCTTTGATATTGCTCTTCCTTCAAAAGAAACGCTCTTAGATATACAACTGAGTGATGAAGAAATAGATAATGCAAAAGAGGAACTTCAAAGACTTCTACAAGAAAATAGTATTGCCAAAAATACAAAAGTGATAGCACTTTTTAGAAATGCAAGATTTGATAAAAAAATCCCAGATGCATGGTGGCAAGAGTGGTTTGACTCACTCAAGAAACTTGATAAGAGTGTTGTTGTAGTAGATATACTTTCGCCAGATATTGTAACAAAATTGAATGATGATGTTTTAGAATACTCAAACAAAAATCTTCGAGCACTTGGTGCATTTTTTCGTGCTTGTGATATCTATGTTAGTGCAGATACGGGTCCTCTGCATTTAGCTTCTGCTTCAGGTGCAAGAGTGCTTGCGCTGTTTAACAAAACAAACGCAGCAGTATATGGAACACTCGGAAGTAAAAGTAAAACAGTAGATATCAATGGACTCTCAGCCAAAGAAGTAGCTAGTTTAACTGAGAACTTTTTACTAAAAGACCATTTGTAAGATTTGTTATACTTGCATTTTCATCTACTTCTAAGATAGTTACGTAGAGGTCTTTACTATTGTCAGTGTTTGAGATGGCTCTATCCCAAGCTTTTGTAAGTGTTATAGGATCTGAGAAAAGTGTTTTTATACTTTGATCATCAGGAAATAGTCTACTCTGGGATGAAACAAGTAAATATTTGTTTTTTAGAGGTTCCCATTATTTACTTTGTCAAAAGAAAGGAGTGTTTTATTCATATCTTCTAAGAGTTTTGTTGTTGTATCAAAAGTGTTGTCATGAACATTGAGCGTGAGAGCATTGACTTCAAGTGCATTCTCAGTTGGACAAAGATAGGTTGTTGTGTCTTGTTTTGTCTCATCACAGCCATTAAATACAACTAAAGAAACAAGCAAAAATGATTTTTGAATTATCCTTTTCATTTTGATTGTCTCCTTATTCTAGGGTAAGTTTGACACCATTTGAGAGTGATGATATTACATTGTTGTTTATACCTTAACAGCTATATAGATTACATCAGAGTTGCTTGCCGCAAAGTCAGCAACTCGAAGCCATGCACTGTTGAGTGTTGCTGTAGAGTCTATGTAGAGTGTTATAGTTTTTCCTGCCTCAAAAAGTGGTGTAGTTGAAACATACAAAAGATATTCACTCGGGGCTGTTGTGATTGTTATCGTTGGTGCTGTGGTTTTTGAAGCGATAGAGCTGTCTGTTGGTGTTGTTAGGATGACACTATTTGCCAGCGAGCTAAGAGCAGCATTGCCTGTGAGTGCTAAAAGTGTGTCTGAGAGTAGTTTTTCAGTTGCTACTATTTTATTAGCCATTGTGAGAATTCTCTCAGACATTACACCTATGTCATCAGAAAGTTTTGAGACAAGTGTTTGTTGGTTTGTAACAGTTGTTCCAAGATTTTCAATACTGGCATCAAGCGTTTCACAGGTTGTTGTTTGAGCAGTGAGTGAAGCTGCTAGAAGAAGTGCAAATGTACTTTTAAGCATAATACTTTTCATGTCTTACTCCATTAAATTACTGTTTACTTTATTGGTGTCATTATAGCATAAGTTATTTTAATAGTTATCGTGGTAAATCAAAACTAAGATAACTTCAAAACTATATGAAATTATAAGCTAGATTCCCAGTCAAGCTGAGAATGACTTGAGTTTTGATTTACCGTAAATAGTTATAACTCACAAAGCTGAAGAGAATTTTCTGTGATATAATAAGAAAAAAAATATAAAGGCTTATGATGCAAAGCTCAATTACAGAAAGTATAAAATCCCTTCCTCCTCTTTCAAAAACTATTATGGATATTAACAGGGTTTATGCTGATGAAGAAGCTGGAGTAGGGGAACTTGCAAAGGTTATTCAACATGACCCAATGATAGTGGCAAATCTTTTAAAAAATGCAAACTCACCGCTCTATGGATTTGGAAAAGAGATAAAAAATGTAGCACAGGCGGTGTCACTTTTTGGTATGAGCATGACACGTTCAATAGCACTTGGTAATTCTGTTAGAAAGTTACTGAATGTTGATATGCAACCTTACAATGTAACAAGTGAACAGTTCGCTGAGATTTCATCAATGCAGGCAACACTAATCCTTAAATGGTATAACAAGGTCGATAGACACAAAGCTGAAGACTTATATTTAGCAGCATTTTTACAAGAGACAGGAAAAATCTTGATAGCAAGTTATCTTATTCAAGAAGATGAAGATTTAAGTTTCAAATCAGAGTTGGAATTTTCAAACAATATTGCTGAAGTTGAAAGATCTTATGTCAATGTTACGAGTTCTGAAGTAACAGCTGAGATATTTCAACATTGGGATTTTGATAAAGAATTTGTTGATATGATTAAGTACGCAGACAATCCTGCTGCTGCGCCAGAAGAGCTTAGAGAATATGCTACTGCGCTGCATATTGTAAAAACAATTTTACCAATAAATAAACCTTTTTCAGAACAGTCTATAAACTTTGGACTTAGACAAGCAAGAGATGCTGGGTATGATCATGAAATTCTTGAAGATGCCATTGATGATATGCTTGATATAATTGAGGAGAACTAATGAGTAAAACAGTTACCGTTATTGATACTTTTGGTTTCTTTTTTAGAAGCTTTTACGCCCTGCCTCAACACTTGAGAAACAAAGAGGGTTTTCCTACTGGTCTTTTAACAGGTTTTACGAACTTTATCTCTACACTACAAAAAGATCACGACAGTGACTATATTATTTTTGCTATAGATACAAAGGGTGACACCTTTAGAAATGAGATAGATGAAAATTATAAAGCAAATCGTAGTGCACCACCGCCGGAATTAACACAGCAACTCCCAGTAGCGATCGAGTGGATAAATAAGATGGGCTACAAAACACTTGGGAAGAGTGGGTTTGAAGCAGATGATATTATAGCTACAGTAGTGAAGTGTGCAAAAGAGAAAGGCTATAAGGTAAGAGTTGTTTCTCATGATAAAGACCTGTATCAACTGATAGATGATGAGAAAGTTGTGATCGTTGATGCTATTAAACGCAAATATATTAATGAAAAAGCTTGTTATGATAAGTATGGTGTGACGCCACAACAGTTTATTGATTATCAGTCAATTTTAGGTGATAGTGCGGATAATGTTCCTGGTGTCAAAGGTATAGGGAAGGTGGGCGCTGAAAAACTTTTAAAAGAGTATGGTACGCTTGATAATATTTATGCACACACAGATGAAATCAAAGGGGCAACACAAAAAAAGCTTATAGAGTCAAAAGAACAAGCCTATATGTCAAAAGAGCTTGTAACCTTGCATCCAGATATTTTTCCGTGTAGTGAGTTTGATTTTGAAGAGTATAAAATGGATGTGGAAAATCCATTTTTAAATATTTATGATGAACTTGTAAAGTATGAGCAAAATGCGATTTTAAGAACACTCCATGCCAAAAACATGGTGAGTAAAGAGCGTCAAGAGAGTGCACAAAAAACACAAACAGAAAATGAAGAAAAAACTGCAACATTAGCCTATAAAGCAACACTTATCACAGATGAAAAAGCCTTAAACGCAGTGCTTGAGAAGTTTGATAAAGAGACACTTGTCGCCTTTGATACTGAAACAACCGGGCTTGATTATGCAAATGATAAGCTTGTCGGTTTTAGCTTTTGTGTGGATGAGGCTGAAGCGTATTATGTTCCTTTTGCTCATTTTTATCTTGGTGTAACAGACCAAGTGAGTCCAGAAGTGGCAAAAAGTGCCATGCGACGTATATTTAACTCTCGTGTTGTTGGGCACAATATTAAGTTTGATTTACATTTTGTTACACGATTTTTAGAAGATGATTCTTTAGAGATTTATAGTGATAGTATGGTTTTAGCATGGTTGATAAATTCGGAGTCTGCGCTAAGTTTAGATAAACTCTCAGACAAGCTCTTAGGTCATAAGATGGTTGCGTTTAAAGATACTGTCAAAAAAGGTGAAACATTTGCAAGTGTGAATCTTGAAGATGCCTGTAACTATGCTGCTGAAGATGCGCTTATAACTTTTAAACTTTATAAACTCTTTTTACAAAAACTAGAGCTTCAAAATGCGACATACCTGATAGAAGAGGCAAAAACAGTTGAAATCCCTTTTATTAAAACACTCTTAAAAATGGAGAAAGAGGGAATAGAAGTCGATACGAAGTTTTTGGAAGATTTTTTAGTTGAGGTAAAAGCAACGCTAGAGAATTTAACAAAAAGCATCTATGCACTTGCTGGCAGTGAGTTTAACATCAACTCAACCAAACAGCTTGGCGTTGTACTTTTTGAAACACTCGGACTCCCCGTAGGTAAAAAGACAAAAACTGGATACTCTACAGATGAAAAAGTACTGAGTTCTTTAAAAGATAAACATGCGATAATTCCTAAACTTTTAGAGTATCGTGAGGTACATAAACTCTACTCAACTTACATTGAACCACTCTTAAAACTTGCTGATGCAGATGAAAAACATAGAATCCATACCTCATTTGTTCAAACAGGAACGGCAACTGGACGACTAAGCTCTAAAAATCCAAACTTGCAAAACATTCCTACAAGAACACCACTTGGTGCAACAATTCGTCGAGCTTTTGTAGCAGGAAAAGGCAAAAAACTCATTGGGATTGATTATTCTCAAATAGAGCTGCGTTTACTTGCGCATTTTTCACAAGACCCTGTTTTAGTGGATGCCTTTATGCATGACAAAGATATTCACTTGCAAACCGCTATCATACTTTTTGGCGAAGAAGAAGCAAAAGCAAAAAGAAACATAGCAAAGACGGTAAACTTTGGACTTTTATATGGAATGGGACAGAAAAAACTCTCAGATACTTTGGGCATTACTACAAAAGAAGCAAAAGAGATTATAGAAAAGTATTTTGAATCTTTTCCTACTGTAAAAAGCTATTTTCGCTCTATTGTAGAGAGTTCTAAAGAACATGGTTACGTAGAAACACTGCTCAAACGCAGAAGATATTTTGATTATGAAAATGCGACACCTATGTTTCGTGCTGCGTTTGAGAGAGAGTCTGTAAACTCTGTTTTTCAAGGAAGTGCGGCTGATTTGATCAAACTAAGTATGAATAAAGTACATCAAGTCATAGAAGATGAAAAGCTAAACGCAGTGATGTTACTGCAGATTCATGATGAACTCATTTTTGAAGTTGATGCCAAAGAAGCCGAGGCTTTTGGCGATAAGTTCCGAGAAATTATGGAAAGTATTATGGAGTTAGGTGTTCCACTCAAAGCTTCATTAAATATCGGAGATAACTGGAGCGAATTAAAGTAGGCTCAAGGGAGGGTTACAAATGGATTATAGATATATTGGTAAAAGTGGGCTTCGTGTGAGTCCTATTTGTTTGGGGACTATGACATTTGGAACACAAACGCCTGATGAGAGAGTTGCTTTTGAAATTATGGATAAAGCCTATGATAATGGGGTTAACTTTTTTGATACTGCGGAGCTTTATCCTGTACCACCATTAGCAAAGCTAGCGGGTCTCACCGAAGAGATAGTTGGACGATGGCTTAAAACAAAACCGCGAGAGAGTGTCATACTAGCTTCAAAGGTTGCAGGTGCTGCTAATGGTTGGTTTGTTCCACCTATTCGCCATGGATTAACAGCTATTGATAGTTTTCACATCGAACGTGCGATAGAAGGAAGCCTGAAGCGTTTACAAACGGACTATATTGACCTATATCAAATGCATTGGCCTGATACGGTAGTTCCCATCGAGGAGAGTTTAAAAGCTTTTGATAGACTTGTTCAAAGCGGAAAAGTGCGTTATATTGGAACGTCAAATGACACTGCTTATGGTACATCAAAAGCCCTTATGATCAGTGAATTTAAAGGTTTTGCAAGATTTGAATCCATTCAAAACAATTTTTCACTTTTAAATAGACGATTTTTAGATGAGCTTGCAACACTAGCGAAAAAAGAACAAGTTTCTTTATTGCCATATTCACCTTTAGGTGGTGGAGTTTTAAGTGGAAAGTATAATCAAGCCTCAAACGCAGTAGGTAGATTTACTGCCTATATCAATGCGAATGACAGACGTCAAAGGCTGATGGTTGAGCGTTTTGTCAATGACAAAACACTTGCATCTACACAAGCTTATTTGAAGATAGCTGCAGATGCAGGACTTGACCCTGTTACGATGGCTACCGCATGGTCAAAACAGTTTGATTTTGTTGCTTCTACTATCATTGGGGCAACAACACCCGAGCAACTTGATGCTACACTTGCTGCGATGGATTTGAAACTCTCAAAAGAGGTACTTGATGCATGTGATGCAGTGCATAGAGATATTTTATATCCTATGGGTTGATGCGTTTTATGAAGATATTGGTGTGCTTGCAGGCTCACTAAAGAGGTATCCTTGAGAGTATTGTATTCCTAAATCAAGCATGATATCTTGGACCTCTTTCGAGTGAACAAATTCTGCTATACAAGGGATGTTAGCATTTTTTGCAAAGAAGACAATGGCTTTGGTAATTTCGTAGCTTTTAGGATTTGTATCAATATCTTTGATATATTTTGCATCTATTTTCAAAAAGTCAATTTCAAGATCAAGTACACGTTCAAAGTTGGAATATTCAGTACCAAAATCATCTATGGCGATAGAGTAGCCTTGCTCTTTTAAGCTTGTAAGTTGCAGGATATGATTTTTCTTACCATTAGCACTGATACCTTCAAGTATCTCTAGTATGACTCTTTTTGGATTGATAGCATACTCTTTTGTCTTTTGATGTAAATAATCAACTATATAATGCCGTGCCAAGTCATCTTCAGTGATATTAAGCGAAAAAGTATACTCATTTGTTGCCATTATTTTAAAACTTTTGTCTATGATAGTCTTTGTGATTTCAGGTAAAAGACCCGAAAGTCTTGCTGGTTCTAAAAAGAGGTAAGGGGAGATAATCTCTGCACCTTTTTCAATTCTAGCCAATACTTCAAACTTCGCTATCGCACCGGTTTTATTGTCTCGTATGCCTTGAAAGTAAGGAACAAGAGTATTTTCATGTAGAGCATGGTGTAAAATATTGTTTGCCTCAATAAAAGACTTTCTTTGTCCAAAAGAGATACTTTCTTCTTCTTTATTAAAAATATGGACAGAATTTTTACCGATATTTTTCGCTTCTTTTAAAGCAATAACAGCATCTTTATAGAGACCTTCCTCTCCAAACGCAGCTCCATATGTAAAAGATATGTTAAGTCTTATTTCATCAATATGGAGTTCGTGTTGATAAAAATACTCTTTAATCTCATTGACTACATCAGTGATGTTGATTTTTCCTGTAAAAACAATAGCAAACTCATCAGCTCCAACTCTAGAGACTTCATGAAATATGAGATTGTTTTTAAAGATATTTGCAATTTTTATGAGTATTTCATCAGCTGTTTGAAAACCATAGGTACTGTTGATATAACTAAAATTATTTGTATCAAGAAGTAAAAGTGTCTTTTCTCCCTCATTGCTTAAGGTCTCATCTAAGTGTACTTTGTTGAAAAGTCCTGTGAGAGAGTCATAATAGACCATAGTATGAAGCTTCTTTTCGACCGCCATATTTTTGAGGATTATATTTACGATAAAAGCTGCAGTTTCTAGTAGCTTTTTATGAAAAGGAGCAGGAAGACGATGCTCAAACGATGAAAGAGCAAATGTACCTATAAGCTCATTTTTTTCATTTTTTATAGGCATAGACCAGCATGAACAAAGATTGAAATCATAAGCAACATTGCGTAAGTCTACCCATCTTTCATCTTCATATGTATTTAAAACATATTGAGGTTTTTGATGAAACATTGCACTTCCACATGAACCAGCCCCTGGTCCAGGTTTAAGATTTTCTAGGGCTTCTTTTCCTGCTTGTGGAATTGATGGAGCAGAGAGTACATTCATCAGTCCTGTTTCTTTATTGTATATCATGATAGAAGCTACTGCGTTTGGAAGCAGTGCTTCTGTTAAAAGACATAAATGTTGTAAAGTGTCTTCATAATTATCATTGAGTGAGAGTTTTTGAAGGATATTTGCTTGAATGTTAAGTATTTTTTCATACTTTTTTGGCGTTATATCTATCTCTTGGAGTTGTGTTTCATTGAGATTACTACAAGCAATGGTTGAGTCCAAAACACATCCTTTTAAAGTTTGTCTTATTCTAACATATAATTAGTTCTGCTGCTCTTAAATTTTATTGTTATGATTTTTTTCTAGTGTTTTTATAGATAAAACTAAAAACTTCGGCAATGGCTTTGTACATCTCTGGTGGGATTTCATTGTCAAGTTCTACGCAAGAGAGCAGCTCAACTAAATCCTCATCTTGTTTTATAGGTATGCCATTTTCTTTGGC
Source organism: Sulfurimonas sp. (assembly GCF_026988655.1). Taxonomy (GTDB): domain Bacteria; phylum Campylobacterota; class Campylobacteria; order Campylobacterales; family Sulfurimonadaceae; genus Sulfurimonas. Next base: position 46,289 of record NZ_JALSKT010000018.1, read on the forward strand.
AATTTGGATGATTTTTTGGGCAGTTTTTCTCTCACCCTTTGCTTTTACTTCTGGTGCTTGATTTGTATCTTTTTCATACTTGAGTGCTATAGCTTTTTTTATCATGCTTTTACCTCAAATCCCATTGCTAAATCATCATGAAAATCTTTTGTATATTTGTTTGTTACTGCGTTTATAAAACGTATATCTTTTGGCACTAAGCCGACACGAAAGAGTTGCTTTTTGAGTTCTTGCATATTTTCTTTGAGTAGGGTTTGAAGAGATTCATTTTGTGTTGCAATGTTGATACTGAGTTGATTTTTCTCAAAGAGAGCCAGACGCAAATCAAGCTCACCATATTGCTTGAGTGTAAGATGAATATCGCAAAAATATTTATCGTCTTTTACTTTTTTTATCGTGAGTTGTCCATCTTGCAGATCATCCCAAGTATATGGTAAATAGAGTGATGAAGCATGAGAGAGATGTGAAAGTAGTTGATGATAATCTATCTGTAGCAAGAGTTTATCAACCTGTTTTAAAATTTCTTGTTTATTTGTTTGGGTGGATTGGTTAAGCTCTTCATGTGACTTAAGTAAGAGAGCTTTTATATCATTTGAAAAAAGCTCTTTTGGATTTTGTGTATTTTTAAGATTTGCTTCTAAAAATAACCCAGAATTTTTGAGCTTTTGCTCTAACTCTTTTGGATTTATCTCTTTTATGGAAGTAAATTTATGCTCAAAGCTTTTGTCTAAACGCAGTAACTCTTTGAGAGTTTGGGTGATATTTCCTAAACTCTTTAGCGTAGGATTATTTTTGAGAAGTTCTAAAAGCAGCTTATCTTGACCTGTATCACTCGCACTGCGTTTAAGAAGCGTATTGAGGAGTGAACTCAAATCTTTTGCTTGAGAGAGTGCTTGTATCTCTGTTGGACTTGCATCCTTTAAAACTTGTGCTAGTGCTTTGTTTGTGTTGGCAAAGATGATTTTTAAGTGCTTATCAGCTTGACTTGTTGCATGTATCATAGGAGTAGTTTATCATACTTCAGTATAATACGCAAAAAATTAAGTGCTGACCAGAATAAATGACATAATTCAATGAAGAGAGAAACTATGAGCTGTGAGGCAAAAATCCGCAGGAGCTACTAGTAGCTTTAAGGGTTTTTAACGAAGCAGATTGTAGTTTCTCTCTTCACCCGTAGGGCAAGTTTTTAAAAGGCTCATTTTCTTCGTTGAACTTCTGCTAACGATGCTAGCATCGTCAACAAAAGTTCGCCTTGAAACTAAACCTTTTAAAAATTGTTGAATATGTCATTTATTCTTGTCAGGCACTTGAAAGAGAACCTATGGATGCAAAAATAGAAAATATACTAGAAATTTGGCATAAACATTTTAATGATGAAGAGAATCAATATTCAGAATTTGAACCCTCAGATATAGAGTATTTCGTTGGTTGTATGCTGTACAACCATTTTGCTTTTTCAAAAGCACTTGATAATCTTAAAACTATAGATTTGAGTTATGACTTTTTGTCTTCATGTGGGGATGAATATGAGCACATTAAAGAGATGATAGCTGAGATAAAATTTGATACCGAAGAAGAGTCTTTAAAATTTTTACAAGAGTATATAAACGAAGCACAACAAAAGTATACACAAGCAGAACTTTATCTCTTAAATCGTCTTGCGTATCATGTTGGTGCAATGGCTGAGCGTTATGCAAAAAATGTAGATGTCCAGAGAATTGATTTTGAAAATCCATTACTGAGAAAGTGATGAAAAAGTACTGTATTACTGCGTCACCATCTTATTTTCAACTACGCAAATACATGCCAGAGTTTGCACTCTATAGAGATAAAGAGACGCAAAACTATGCACAAAAAGCTGAAGAGTTTGTACAAATGTGCAAGCCTATCAAAGGCTTAAAATCCTTTTTGCATCAAGATTATCTCTTGGCTCATAAGCTAAACGCAGTAGGCGTGCATCTTACCTCGACTCAGTTTGACGAAATACAAAAAGCCAAAAAAGTGGGGCTTGAAGTCATCATCAGTACACACACGCACGAAGAAGTGCTACAAGCGCAAAAACTTGGAGTAGATTATGTGACTTATAGCCCTATATTTGCTACACCAAATAAAGGTGAACCAAAAGGGATAGAAGATTTAAAAGCACTCCTACAAAAGAGTGACATAAAAGTTTTTGCTCTTGGAGGCATCATAGATGCAGAACAAATCAAACAAATAGAAGAAGCAAATGCCTATGGCTTTGCATCTATTCGCTACTTTTTATAGTAATTTACCTGCAAGGTGTCCACTTGCAAAGCTCCATTGGAGGTTATAACCGCCACATGGGCCATCAAGATTCATAATCTCCCCACAAAAGTAGAGACCTTTGATGCGTTTACTTTGCATCGTTTTTGGGTCTATCTCTTTTAAGCTTATGCCACCTCGTGTAATCATCGCTAATTTAAAGCCATCATGTCCTATCACTGTGAGTGGTGTCCATGCAAGTAAAGAGACAAGCTTCGCTCTTTTTGCACCTTCTATCTTTTTATACTTTTCATCTATGTCGATTTCTGCCATTTTGCAAAGTTCTCTACTCAATGGATGAGGGAGGAGGGTAGAGAGTAGTTCTTCTATGTTTTGTTTGGGATTTTTCTCTAGCTCTTTTTTGAAATGATTTTGAATTTGTTCTTCATTCATTCCTTTTGTGAGATTAAGTAAGAGTGGTACCTCTTGGTACTTTTTTAAAAGTGGTGTGACTTCTCTGGAAAAGTCGAGTACGACAGGACCTCGAATACCGTGGTTTGTAAAGATAAGATCTCCTTTGGCTCGTAGTTTTTTATGCTTTTTGAGATCAACTCGGAGTTCTACTTTTGCCATTGTATCCGCGCGACAGTTTTTGACCCATTCCTCTTTTGTTCGTAGGGGCATCATAGCTGGAAAGAGATCTGTGACTTTATGTCCAAGCTCATTTGCAAGATTGTATCCGTCACCCTCAGCACCTAAGACAGGATAACCAAGCCCACCAGTTGCCACTATGACATTTTCAGCCTTAAGCATACTATCTTGGGTTTTTACCCCACTGATGCGCTCTCCAACGACTAAAAGACGTTCTGCTCTTTGCTTGCATTTTATTGTGATGCCTAAACGCAGCATTTCATTTTCAAGACCTGAGATAATAGTTGCAGAGGAGTGAGAAGTGGGAAAGATACGAAAACCATCTGGTGCATGTGTTGCAACACCGATTTCATCCATAAATGTGACTAAAGCTTTGTTGTCAAAGGCAGCCAAAGCATCTTGCATAAAACGTCCATCACGACCAAATCGAGCCATAAACTCTTCATTTGAGAGTGTGTTGGTGAGATTACATCTCCCGCCACCTGTTGCTTTTAACTTGGATGCAATTTTTGAGAGTTTTTCTAAAAGAAGGACTTTTTTACCCTCTCTTGCCGCAACAATAGCAGCAATAATCCCCGCCGCACCACTTCCAATGACAATAAGGTCATAATTATCTTTATTCATAATGATATTTTAGTATAATTGCTTTAATGAAAACTTATTATGGCGATAGAGAAAAATGTTATGAGTGTTATAGACCTAAAAGCTCTTGTATGTGTGGGTATTTTGAGCATATAGAAACGGACACAAAGTTTGTGATTTTGATGCATCCAAAAGAGTTTAAAAAGGTCAAAAACAATACTGGACATTTTACGCATAAGTCACTGCCTAATTCTGAACTTTTTATAGGTATAGATTTCTCACAAAACAAAAAAATCAATGAAATCATAGCAACACATGAGAGTTATATTCTTTACCCATCAAGCGATGCACTCAACCTCAGTGAAACAAATCCTAAACGCAGTAAAAAACCCTTAGCGATTTTTCTTATAGACTCAACTTGGGCATGCTCAAAAAAGATGTTTACACAAAGTAAAAACCTACAAATGTTGCAATATATGAGCTTTACCACCACCAAACAATCAGACTATGAGATAAAAGTACAGCCAGATGAAAACTATCTCTCAACAATGGAGTCTACTTTAGTGGTTTTGGAATTGTTGGCTGCGCATACAATCGAGTCGATAAAAAAAGAAAATCTTGAGAACTTTTTAAATCCATTTTATGAGATGATAAGATATCAAAAGAGGTTAATTGCAAATCCCACTAACAATGCAGTGAGATTTAAACGACATACTAAACACGGTAAATCAAAACTAAGATAACTTCAAAACTCAAGTCACCCTGAACTTGATTCAGGGTCTAGTTTATATGAAATTATAAGCTAGATTCCCAGTCAAGCTGAGAATGACTTGAGTTTTGATTTACCGTACATACTAAAGTGTAAAGCCTTCAAGTATAAATATCGTTTTTTACTTATTTACAACTGAGCGTGCCCAGCCTTCTGTTACTGTGTGAAGTTGCTCATTTGGAACTTCTAAAAAACTAATCTCAAAACTATCTTCAAATTCACATACTCCAATGCTCCTTGGACGAACTGCTAACATTTTAGAAGTAGGGAGTTGTTTTCCAAAGCAGAAGATTATGTTTTTAGCATCTTTTATTTCATCAGCTATGACGCTATCTTGTATCGAAGAAGTATGCTCGTAATGATCAAAAATTGCGATAAATTTAGCTATTGGGTGTTCTTCAATGAGATTGTTAAAATGTTCTATAATTTGGGATACATTTTCGTAGTTTGTTTCAGTTTTTTTGATGTTAAGTGAAAATACTGGATATTTATCCATAAAGATTGTTTTTGTCATGTTTATTCCTAGTAAAATTTTAAATGTAATTATATCTTATAATTATTATAATTTTACAATATTTTAGAAAAAATGACGAATTACGGTAAATCAAAACTCAAGTCATTCTCAGCTTGACTGGGAATCTAGCTTATAATCTCATATAAACTAGACCCTGAATCAAGTTCAGGGTGACTTTAGTTTTGAAGTTATCTTAGTTTTGATATTAAAATTTAAGCTATTAAGCCGTCAAAATAAGCTTGGGGTTTATTTATTAAACAAGTGTAACTCTAAAGTATTAACTTTAGAGTGGACAGTTAAGCTTTTAGTTGCTTTTAAAATTATTTATTAAACACAATAGAACCAAGGCGAACCATATTTGAACCACACTCTATGGCAAGTTCAAAATCTCCACTCATACCCATAGAGCAGATCGTTGCATTTGGGAGTTGTTGGTATATTTCATGTGTTACTTCAAAACTTTTTCTTACTACTTCTTTGTCATCACTGTGTGCACCGATGCTCATGATACCTTTGAGTTTGATATTTGGGCATTCATTTTGAATTGTTGTATAAATCTCTAGGGCGTCCTCAGGCATCACACCATGTTTAGATTCCTCTTTTGCTGCGTTTACATGAAGTAAACAATCAAGTGTCATATCTCTTGCGAGAAGTTTCTTTTGCAGTTCATGTGCAAGTTCAAGGGAATCAAGTGCCTGAAATAAACTAGGGTTGATATCCAGCAGCTTATTTATCTTATTTTTTTGCAAGTTCCCGATAAAGTGCCACTCTAAAGGTAGATCTTCAAGCTCTTGTGCTTTTGCTTGTAAATCTTGAACTTTATTTTCACCAAAAGCACGTTGTCCAATTTTGTAGAGTTTTTCAATATCCTCTGCAGTAGAGTACTTACTCACAGCAACAATTTTTACAATATGATGCTCACTCACTGTAAGTCGAGCTGTCTCAACACGACGTATAACGTCATCTATATATAGTTTATATTCTATCTCATTCATGTTTATCCTATTAGTCTATTTATATCGTTATAGATTCCAAGTCCCATAAGTCCAAAGAGGATGACCCATCCTGTTATGGTTAAGTTTATGACGACCTGTTCGCTTGCTTCTCTTCTAAATATCATCTCATAAAGATTAAACATGATATGTCCGCCATCAAGTGCCGGAATAGGAAGGAGGTTGAGTACACCGAGATTGACCGAGATAAGTGCCGCAAAGAAAAGGACGCTCATCCAGCCAACAGCAGTTGCATCAGAAGTGAGCTTAACTATACTTATAACTCCGCCCATCTCAGAAGCAGGAACTTCACCAAAAAGTAACTTTTTAACACCTGTAAATATCAGCGTAGAAGCAAAAACAGTCTGATCAGTTGCATACTTGATTTTGCCTATAAAATCTAGCTTTTGCTCATGCATAACACCTGCTGCGGAGATACCTATCATCTTGCGTTTGACATCTTCTCCGTACATATTTTTAGCATCACGAAGTTTTGGTTCTAGTGTGATGAGTTTGAGGTATCCTTTTCTATCCACCTCTAAAGCTATGGCACCTTTTGCTGATGTGATTAACTCCGCCATCTCTTTCCAGCTTGTAACTTTTTGATTATTTATGCTCAAAATTGTGTCGTTTGATTCAAGTCCTGCTACAAAGGCAGGAGAATCTTTTAAGACTGTTCCTACAACAGGGGAAAGTACTTGTGGGTTGCCAAGTGCGATGGTAAAGTAGAGCAAAAATGCAAGTAAAAAGTTTGCAAATGGTCCAGCTAAAAGGATGATGATTTTTTGTAAAGGAGTTTTAGCATTATAGCTATCTGCATCATAACTTTTTTTTGTGGGGTCTGCATCATCTTGACCTTTCATTTTGACATAGCCGCCAAGGGGAATAGCCGAGATACTCCACTGTGTACCAAATGCATGAAAAGTAAAAAGTCTTTTTCCAAAACCTATGCTGAAGACTTCGACATAAACGCCAAAAAAACGTGCGGCGCTAAAGTGACCAAGCTCATGAAAAAATATAAGTCCTGAAAGAACTAAAAGTGAAACTAACCAGCTCATGATTGTTGCTCCTTTGTAAGTGCATTTTTAAATCCCCAAAGATACTCAAGCCCAGAGTAAACAGTTAAAAATACTGCAAACCAGAGCAGGGCAGTACCAAATGGCCAGTGCATGAGTAAAAAGCCGATAGCTATCATTTGAGCTACTGTTTTTACTTTCCCAGCCCATGAAGCTTTGACGCTGATACCCTCACTCACAGCAACAGTACGGATACCAGTGATAAAAAGCTCACGAACGATGATGATGTAAATAGCCCAAGCAGAAGCTTCACCTATCATCATAAGACCTAAAAATGCAGCTAAAGTAAGCATCTTGTCTGCTAGAGGGTCAAGGATGGCACCGAGCATTGTCATCTGATTCCATTGTCTTGCAATGTAGCCATCAAAAAAGTCGGTAATTGATGCAAGAACAAAAAGCAAAGAAGCAAAGTAATAGTTCCAAGTGATGTCAAAACCGTTGTCGGTAAAAACTTGAGGATTGAGTATAATCCAGAACATTAATGGTGCTAGAAGTATACGGATGGATGCTAAAAAATTTGGTAAATTGAGCAAAGAATTTCCTGATTAAGATTAGAGTGTAGAAAAAAGGCTAATTCGCATTAGCCTTTGGATTATTTACTGAAAAGATGTTCCACCATCGATAACGATAGCTTGACCAGTTAACCATGAAGCCTCATTACTACAAAGGAAAAGACAAGCACCAGTTAAGTCTGTAGCATCACCCATACGGTTGAGTGGAGAGCGTTTTACAACTTCTGCTTTTACCTCTTCATAGTTCGGGAAAGCTTTGAGTGCGTCTGTGTCGATTGGACCACCACTTACTGCGTTTACTCTGATGTTTTTCTCACCAAGTTCAGCAGCAGCGTATTTGACCATAGTCTCAACTGCAGCTTTGTTTGTTCCATGACCAGCATAGTTTGGAGTGTAGACAAGATTACCAGTTGAGCTCATAGAGATGATAGAACCACCACCAACTTTTTCCATACGTTTGGCTGCTTCTTGCGCACCAACGACAAACGCTTCAACAGTCGCAGTATAGATGTTACAAAGTCCTTTTGGTTTGAGTCTCATAAATGGAGCAAATCCACCAACAACAGCACGACCAGAGATAATGGCATTTGAGATAAAAAAATCAAGTCTATCAAAATCTTCATCGAACTCTTTGTATACATCTTTATATGTTAAAGGTTCTAAGATATTGAGTTTGTAAGCTTTTGCTTTAATGCCAAACTGAGATTCAACATCAGCGATGATCTCATTTGCAGTATCTGCACTAGAAGCATAAGTAAATGCAACATCACAACCTTTTTTGGCAAATGCATACACTATAGCTTTTCCGATACCACGTGTACCACCACTTACAAATAAAGTCTTACCTGTCATTGTTTTTTCGCTCATATTAAAGTCCTTTTATTTCATAATTTTTCATAACTTCTTCTATCTTTTTCATACTCTCAACACTCGGAGGGGTTAAAGGAAGACGATACTCTAGCGTGTCTATAAGCCCTGCTATATACATAGCTGCTTTGATGGGAATAGGGTTCGCTTCACAAAAAAGCACCTTGTTTAAAGGGTAAAGTTTGTCATTGAGAGCTTTTGCTTTGGCAAAATCACCAGCGTGTGCAAGTCTGACTAATTCTGATTTTAAGTCAGGCATCAAGTTTGAGGTGACAGAAGTGATACCAGCGCCACCATTTGCAAGGATAGGATAATCTATAGCATCATCACCAGAAAATACTTTCAACTCAGGACGACGAGAAAGAAGTTCTACTGTACGTTCAAGTGAACCAGTTGCTTCTTTGATACCATATATGTTAGGAATGTCATCAAAAAGTCTGATGACAGTATCTGCACTAATGTCTACTACAGTACGACCTGGAACATTGTAAAGCATAAAAGGAAGCTCAGGCACTGATGAAGCGATTGCTTTATAGTGTTGATAGAGTCCTTCTTGAGATGGTTTTACATAGTATGGCGCTACAGAGAAGATAGCATCTACACCACACTCTTGAGCATTTTTTGCAGCTAAGATAGCTTCTGAAGTAGAGTTGCTTCCTGCACCGGCAAGAACTTTTGTACTCGTACCTTTACAAACTTCTACTGCTATCTCCATACATCTTTTATCTTCATCATAAGATAGAGTAGCACTCTCTCCTGTTGTACCCACAGGACACACGGCATCGATCCCGTTGTTTATCTGGCGTTGAATTAACGCAGCATACGTTTGCTCATCAAGTTTTCCATTTTTAAACGGAGTGATAATTGCGGTTGAAGAACCTGTGACTAAATTCATTAAATATTACCTTTAGATTAATAAGTGTAATTATATCTAAAAGTTTTAAATTTAGGCTAATATGAGTAAAAATTAAAAAATAACAAAAACATTAAATAACAATAAAATATAAATTTTAAAATTTGTGTAGTAAATAATTATAATATGTTGTATAATTCTCACATGAAATTTGCTTTAATAATAATATTTATATTGTCCCTAGTGTTGATAAGTCTTTTGATTAAGTATGCAGCTAAGCTTGGCTTACAAGATGTGCCAAATGAAAGAAGTGCACATAAAAGCACTATACCAAAAAGTGCGGGACTTGGTTTCGTTAGTGCAGTAATTTTGGGTCAATTTATATTTAATTTTGATTATTTTATAGATTATTTTTTCATGTATTTTTCTATTCTTATAGTTATGCTTATAGGCTTGTATGATGACAAATATGACATAAAGGCTCGTGTTAAATTTATCTTTATTATTTTGGCGGCATCTATAGTAGTCTTTTACGATATACGTATAGACTCACTCGGCACGTATTTTGGTTATGAATTACATCTTCCTTGGTTTATCGCAGCTCTGTTTAGTGTCTTTGCAATTGTAGGATTTACAAATGCTTTAAATCTCATGGATGGACTTGATGGCTTAGCCGGTGGACTCTCCCTCATCATGCTTACGATGTTCTTTGCAATAGGCTTAACACATGGTGACTATTTTTTAGTTTCACTCTCTGCTAGTTTTATAGTTGCAGTCGGAGCATTTATGATCTTCAACTGGCATCCAGCTAAGATCTTTATGGGAGATAGTGGTTCATTGACCTTAGGCTTTGTTATCTCAGTACTAGCTATTAAATCTTTAGCATATATTTCACCTGCTGCTGTGTTGTTTATCATAGGGCTTCCTCTTATAGATACTTTCATCGTAGTACGTAGAAGATTACAAAGAGGTCAATCTCCATTTATTGCAGATAAAAACCATATTCACCATTTTTTATACAAAACAAAGTTACACGTAAGATTTTCAGTGATGATGTTGTTGTACATACAACTTGCTTTGTCAATCATTGGCTTCCAAATAAAATCTACAGATCAGTTTTTATCTGTAGTTTTATTTGTCATGATAGTCTATATCTTTTTTAATCTTTTTGATCAAAGATATAGATATAGACCAAAAACACAAAAAAGGAAGAAAAGGATGGATAGAAGAGATGCCTAAACGAAGTGAATTTAAAATTAGGGACTCATATGAAAAATATGTATAGTTTAGCAGTGATATTGTCAGTCATATTTACATTAGTAGGTTGTAGTAAGGCTGATTATGTTCTTTTTGCAAAAAATTATGACGAACAGCATGTGCAATATAAAGATAATAATACGTCAGAACCTTATCGATACAAAGTTCGTGTTAATGATCGTCTGTCAATATTATTTTACGATCATCCGGAATTAAGTACGAGGTCAATAGGGGATTTAAATAAAGATGTATATGGTATATTGGTGGATTCAAAAGGATACGCTAAATTTCCAATCATAGGCTCTATTAAAGTATCTGGTTATTATGAAGAAGATTTAGCAAAACGCGTAGAAAAACTCTATTCAGAATATATTATAAATCCAAAAATTAATTTAAATGTTATAAACAAAAGAGTTGTTGTTTTGGGTGAAGTTAAAAATCCCGGAGTTGTTGAAATCACAAATGAAACAATGAGTTTGTTTGAAGTAATTGCAAAACGTGGTGGAATTTCTAGAATAGGTAAACGCAATGGAGTTGTAATATTGCGAGGAGACATGAAAAACCCAGAAATAAGTATGGTTGATTTAACTGATATGCGTAGTATATTACAGCAGAATATGATGTTAGAACCAAATGATATCGTTTACATTGTTCCTAACATAAACATAGTGATTGAGCAAGCATTACCTGCAACTCAAATTATAAATTCACTAACAAGTTCAGCGGTTAATATGAAAATATTAACAAATTTTTAAAAGGCAGTAATAGATGAAAAAAAATATGAATTATTATATTAATTTAATCAAAGAAAGAAAGATTTCTTTTATAACTGTTTTTACGATCATAGTGCTTATTGGGGTATTAAAACTTTTTTTAACTGAAAAATTATATGTTTCTTCTGGGGCGATAGAAATACCAAAATATGAGGCAGTAACATCTAATTCCTTTTTAAATTCTTTCAATTATACTAGAAATAGAGTGCATACTCCTAGTGATGAGGCAGAAATTATACAATCAAATGCAATAATTGAGGAAGTTATTCATGAATTGAATTTTACTAATACATATTACACATATGGTAACTTATTACGTTATGCAATAGAAAAAGAACAGTTTCCATATGATGTTACTCTCTTGTCACATGATACAGCAAATATTGCATTGATAATATACCCTTATAGTTCAAAAGATGCAAGGTTTGAAATAATTAGACAGAGTCTAACTGATAAGGTTATAATTAACAACAAAGTATTGAATCAAAAAGTTCTTTACAGTGGTTTATTGAAATATGGTGAGAAAAAGAAAGTTGGTCCATATTTGATTCAAATAAATAAGAAAATAAAGACGTTACCATCTTTTGTATATTCAGTAAATTATACAAATGAACATTTGTTGATTGATAAAATTAAAAGAAATTTAAGGGTTACTCCAGTTATTAAAGATTCATCAATAATTGGAATAGACTATAAAGATGTAACCCCGATGAGGGCGAAAATTTTTATTGAAAAACTTTTAGAGGTGTATTCAAGAGAAAATCTTAAAATTAACACTAAAAGAGTTTTAGAAGCAATTAAAATAGTTGACAAACAATTAGTAGATACAAAACTGAAACTTGATAAATCGGCTAAAAAATTAAAAGAATATCAAAGTTCTAATCTTCTTTTAAATGTTACGGATGAGTTTAAAAATAGGCAAAATCAAATTATTGTACTCGAAGAAAAGAAACAAAACATTGTTTTACAGAAAAATGTATATGAAAAGATTTTGGAACATATTATAAAAGGTGAAGATGTTGGAAATATTGTTGTTGATGATAAAGGGATAACAAATTTAATACAACAGAGAGATGATGCTGTTGCTAAACAAAAAGAATTATTAGGTAAATATACACCTAAATATAGTAAAGTAATTGAGATTACAAAAAAAATTACTTCTATTAGAAATATGTTGAATGATAAAATATTATATATTATAGGAAATTTAAAAACTCAGGAAGAAACTCTTAATAATCTTATAGATAATGTAAAATTAAAAATTAAAAATCTACCTGCTAAGAAAGCTCATTTAAATGAGCTATTACATAACTATAAAGTAGATACTGAAATTTATCAAGAGTTGCTTAAAAACAAAATGAAAATGTCCACTGATGTCGTAAAGGCGGAGCAATATACACGCGTAGTAGATAAGCCTGATTATTATCCTTATGCAATTTATCCAAGGTATTTGTTATCTATTATTATTATTATAATGTTAGCTTTTATTTTTGCTTTTATTGCAGTCTTAATAAGAAATACATTTGATACTATTATTAGAAAACCAGAGGATATTCTTCGTATTACAAAAATACCTTTATTTGGAATAGTTCCTTTTGTAAAGTCAAAAAACTATAATAAAATATTTCTTCTGGACTCTGAGAACACACATATAGTTGAATCATTTAGAAAAATACGAACAAATTTAGAATATGCTGGTAATAAAGAAAAAGGAAAATTGATTTTAGTGACTTCTAGCTATGCAAACGAAGGAAAAACAACATTTGCAGCAAACCTTGCTGTAAGTCATGCAATGTTAGATAAAAAAGTTGTAATTGTGAATTTAGATTTAAGAATTCCTCAGTTACACATGAAATTTGATATTGATAATACGCAAGGTGTTAGTGAAATACTCGCTGCGAAAGTTAGTGTTTCTGATGTTGTGCACCCATATACTGATAAGACAGATAGTAAAATAATAAAACATTTAGATGTTATAACTTCTGGTGCAGTGCCACCAAACCCTGCAGAGCTTATAGATACTCCAAGGTTAGATAGCTTTTTTAATGAGTTGCGAGAGATGTATGATATTATTATTTTAGATTCACCTCCACTTAGAGAAGCTTCGGAGTCTTTTGTTTTAGCGACAAAATCTGATGTTATATTGTCGGTTGTTAAAGCTGAATCATCCAAAATTGACAGTATTGAGTATTTTGAAAAAATTTCTGAAGGGTTGAAAAAATCTAAAAGCTTAGGAATTATTTTAGTCTCTGTTGCAGAGGAATATATGCAAATGCCAGTTTATGATAAAAATTACGCGCTATTTGTAGAAAAAAATTCAAAAAAAGGAAAAGAGTAAATGAAAGGTATAATACTAGCAGGGGGAAGTGGCACACGCCTCTATCCAATCACAAAAGGTGTAAGTAAACAATTAGTTCCGATTTATGATAAACCGATGATTTATTATCCATTATCAGTTCTTATGTTGGCAGGAATTACTGAAGTACTCATTATCTCAACACCGCATGATTTACCAAACTTTGAAAAGCTTCTTGGTGATGGCAATGAACTAGGAATGAAGTTTTCTTACAAAGTGCAACCAAGCCCAGATGGTTTGGCGCAAGCTTTTCTTTTGGCTGAAGATTTTCTAGGTGGAGAAGAAGCTTGTCTTATCTTAGGTGATAATATTTTTTATGGTCACGGACTCACTAAACTGTTGGCAAAAAGCATTAAAAATGCACAAGAAGACAACAAGGCAACTGTATATGGATACTATGTCAATGATCCTGAGCGATATGGTGTCGCTGAATTTGATGAAACAGGAGATGTAGTCTCCATAGAAGAAAAACCTAAAAATCCAAAAAGTAACTATGCTGTAGTTGGTTTGTATTTTTATCCAAAAGATGTAGTGCAAAAAGCAAAAGAAGTAAAACCAAGTGACAGAGGCGAGTTAGAGATAACAACACTTAATCAAATGTACCTTCAAGAGAAACGATTACGAGTTAAACTTATGGGAAGAGGCTATGCATGGCTTGACACAGGAACACATGAGTCTCTTTTAGAAGCTTCTATGTTTATACAAACTATAGAGAAAAGACAAGGTCTTAAAGTTGCATGTATAGAAGAGATAGCTCATGAGATGGGATACATCAATGCTGATGACTTAGTAAGATTAGCACAACCACTGAAAAAAAATCAATATGGACAATATTTACTTAAACGTGCCCAAGAAGGAAAAGTAGAACGATGAAATTCATAAGAACAGCAATTGAAGATGTAGTCATTATAGAACCAAAAGTTCATGGAGATGAGAGAGGCTACTTTGTAGAGACTTTTCGTGCTGATAAACTTGAAGAGTTTTTAGGATATAAAATAAACTTCTGCCAAGACAATGAGTCAAAAAGCTCTCGTGGAGTTTTGCGAGGTCTACACTATCAACTCCACCCCGCAGCACAAACAAAACTTGTTCGTGTCATAAAAGGCAGAGTATTAGATGTGGCAGTAGATATCCGAAAAGGAAGCCCGACATTTGGTAAACATGTGAGTGTAGAGCTAAGTGAAGTGAATAAAAAACAACTCTTAGTACCAAGAGGATTTGCTCACGGCTTTGTAGTGCTTGAAGATGATACTATTTTTGCTTACAAAGTAGATAACTACTACTCTCCCGAAAATGATAGAGGAGTAGCGTTTGATGATGAGGCACTCAAAATTGACTGGAGAGTACCAAAAGAAGAACTTCTTCTTTCTGAAAAAGACAGGATACAACCTAAGCTAAACGAAACACAAGATATATTTGAATATGGGATGAATTACTATAATGACTAATATTTTAGTAACAGGATCAAATGGTCAAGTAGGTTCTGAGTTACGTGAATTGGCAAAGGAGTATGAATATACTTTTTTCTTTACAGATAGAGAAAGTTTAGACATCACATCTAAAGAAGATATAAACAATTTTGTCACACAAAATAATATCAATGTTATTATAAACGCAGCGGCTTACACAGCAGTGGATAAAGCAGAAGAAGATGAAAAAAATGCAGACAAGGTTAATCATTTAGCAGTTGAATTTCTTGCGGAGATAGCAAAAGAGAAAAACATAAAACTCATCCATATCTCAACAGATTATGTCTTTGATGGGAAAAACTATAAACCTTACAATGAAGATGATGTTACAAATCCACAAGGTGTTTATGGAAAAACAAAACTTGATGGTGAAAAAGCTCTCCAAGAGATAAACCCTAATAATTCAATCATTATAAGAACTTCATGGGTTTACTCAAGCTTTGGAGATAACTTTGTAAAGACTATGCTGCGTTTAGGGAAAGAAAAAGAACAGCTCGGAGTGATTTTTGATCAGGTAGGAACTCCTACTTATGCAAAATATTTGGCAAAAGCAATACTTGATATTTTACCGAATGTGAAAAATGAAAAAGTTGCAATATATAACTACTCAAATGAAGGTGTACTTTCTTGGTATGACTTTGCAAAAGAGATTATGAGAATGGCAAAGCTTGATTGTCAAATTAATCCAATAGAAACAAAAGAGTACCCTACGCCAGCAAAAAGACCACACTATAGTCTACTGAACAAATCAAAGATAAAAGAAGAATTTGGTATACTTATTCCATATTGGAAAGATTCACTTGATGAGTGTTTACAAGCTTTAGGTGCAAGGAAGTGAAAAAAGTTTTAGAAGAAGTTGGTAAAAGCTTAATGGCATTTGCCAATATTGTAACTGCATTGGTGTTTGTAAAAAGTTATTTCGATAACAGTGACGATAATATGTTGATTTATGGCATTTATTTCTTTATCGATACATATATATTGAGTTCTATATTAATTAAACTTTCAGAAAGGATGAAAAATGAGTAAATTAGAATTAGTATTAGTTACCATGGGAACAGTTGCGCTTATAGCAGCATATTTTTTAAATAAAGTAGATCCAAACAAATGGGAGAATAAACATAGCCATGACTAAAAACATACTACTAACAGGCACAGCAGGCTTCATAGGCTCAAACTTCGTACCATACTTTCTGGAAAAATACCCAGAATACAATCTTATAAACCTAGACCTACTAACATACGCAGGAAACTTAGAA
>NZ_JALSKT010000019.1 GCF_026988655.1 Sulfurimonas sp.
GTATCAGGTTTTACACCTGTTAATCGTTTGAATAGTTCTGGTTTTAGCTCTTTTAATTTCTCATAATTCTTCATGCTTGAGCAATAGCAATTTTTGAACCAGTTTGAGGTTATGCAAGAAGTCTAATGAATGAGAATCAAGGTGAATATAATAAGTTTACAATAGCAAAACTATCAGAAATTTTAAATTTAAAAAAAAGAAGTATCTTGGATAATATAATTTCTGGAAGAGAAGAACCAACTTTTGAATTTATTAAAATTTTTTGTAAAACATTCAGAATAAATTATAATTGGCTTAATGAAAATAAAGGTTATCCATTTAATATTGAATATAGCTATGGCAGTCCAATGGACTATTTAAAAGATATTATAAAATTGAATCCTGAAAGGATTTATTTTATTCAAAATAAATCAGAAACAGCAGAAACATTTATAATGCTAGGGTTCTCAGATTGGTATTATATGGTTGGTACCAAATATTGGCATATTAGTAATAATGTTGGTGCAGGTGGTCAAAGTCAAATTTATGATTTTTATCGCTTAATTAAAGAATTAAAAGAAAATATGTTTTCATCAAAATGTATGGGACTAAAATTAGAAAATAAAGAGTTCTGGAATATTTTTATGGGAAAATCTTTTCCTGCTAGTTGTTTGATAGGAGAAATGGGTTATAGAGGCAATAATCCATGGTGGGATGACTTTACAGATATTACACATTATTATCCTATATCTGATAGATATGAAGAAATGCACGGAAAAAGTTTTATTGATGCACAAAATATTATTAAGTATCAAATAGAGAAATACCATAAAAATGTATAACAAAACAGAGTAGCCAATAAAGTAAAAATCGTTTAAAAAGTGGTTTTGGTTTAGGACTTGCAATAGCAAAAAATCTTGCTAATAAAAATTGCTACTCTTTAAGATGTGATATGGAATATGAAAATGGGTGCAAAATAGTTTTAATCCCTGAGAAATCATAGTAAAGGATGAAAAAAAACCTATTATATAGTTAAGGTGTTTCTTTCTGATATTAAGTTATTATACGCCTAGATTGATGCATAATAGGTTGTCACATAAAGATTATTAGATTTTATACAAAAGTACTTTTCTTCTTACTTATTTTATCGACACTCTTAAACGCAGCGAATGAGCTTAAGAAAGATTACTACATTGATGGTGATTATGTTATGCTTTCTGATATTGTTGCTATTGATAAAAAAAATGATATTAAACTTTACAAGATAGATGAGCAACGCCATTCAAAACGCATCAAAGCTACACAACTCATCGAAAAACTCAAGCATCTTGGATATCCAAATATACAAATCAGGCACACTCGTTTTGTGCAGTTTAATAAAAAAAGTCACATAAATACCCTCAAGATACACAAATCTCTACAAAACTACTACAAATCAAAATATAAAAACATTCTAATCCGAAAAGTAGAAATAGCACCAATACACTATCTTGAAAATATGCCAAAAGAATACACAGTACACTTTAATAAGAGAGCTTTCCTTTCAAATAAAGGCGTGCTTTATATAAAAACACAAAAACATAAAAAAATATTTTTCAAATACGAGCTAAACGCAGTGATGCCCGTTTATCAAGCGCGAATGGGGATAAAAAAAGACACTCCTCTCAGTGTAGTAAATACGAAAAAAAATAGTATAATGTTAGACAAATTTAGAGCTATGCCTCTCCAAGAGATAAAATCAAACCTCTTTCAGGCACGGCATAATATACAAGCGGATAAAGTAATAACAAAAAGAGATATAACGGGATTAAACCTTGTAACAAGAGGTAGCACGGTAAATGTCTTTTTAGATAGTGGAAATATCTCCATCTCCTTTTCAGCAAAAGCTGTTCAAAACGGAAAGCTTGGAGATACCATAAGTGTCGTTCAAAGTAACGGAAAAAAAATGAAAGCCGTCGTTATCGGTAAAAATAGTGCAGAGGTAAGATGAAAAAAATAGTCGTAGCAACAAGCGGAGCAAGTGGGGTAAATCTAGGACTAAAAGTTCTTGAACTACTTCCAGAATCAATTGAGAAGCATTTTATCATGTCTAATAATTCTAAAGTAGTGCTCTCAAAAGAGATGAGTGATGTTACAAAGCATGACAACAAAGAGATCTCTGCTTCTATTGCTTCAGGGTCATTTGGTGTTGATGCTATGATCATAGCACCCTGCTCTATGAATACTTTGGCAAAAATAGCCTGTGGCATTTCAGATAATCTCATAACACGTTGCGCTGCTGTTATGATAAAGGAACAAAAGAAACTCATTCTTGCTCCAAGAGAGATGCCTTTTTCAGCAATTGCTTTGGAAAATATGCACAAGTTGGCTTCTTTAGGGATTATTATTGCTCCTCCTGTTTTAGCTTATTACTCCAAGCAGCAAACATTAGATGAAATGGAAAATTTTCTCGTAGGTAAATGGTTTGATTTACTCGGCATAGAAAATAGTTTATATAAAAGGTGGCAAGTTGAAGAATCGTAAAATAGCTTTGTATCCCGGAACATTTGACCCCATTACAAATGGGCATCTTGATATCATTAAAAGAGCTGCAAAATTGTTTGATGAAGTCATCGTAGCTGTTGCAGAATCAGCTGATAAAAAACCTATGTTTGCGCTTCATGAGCGAGTTGCAATGGTATCAGCAGCGGTACAAGACCTTGAAAAAGTTCGAGTCATTGGTTTTAACAATCTGACTATAGATTTGGCGCATGAATATAGGGCTGAGATACTTATCCGTGGGCTTCGAGCAGTGAGTGATTTTGAGTACGAACTGCAACTTGGTTATCTTAACAACTCTCTTGATGATACCATAGAAACAGTCTATCTCATGCCGACACTCCAACATGCTTTCATTAGTTCTTCTATCGTTAGGAACCTTTTAAAATTTCATGGAAAAACAGAGCATCTTCTCCCTAAAGAAGTTCAAAAAATCATAGGAAAAAGAAGCTAATGTATATCGCTATAGAAGGCATAGATACTGCCGGTAAAAGTACACAGATAGATGCACTGAGGTCAAACTATCCAAACGCAGTCATCACAAAAGAACCTGGGGCAACTGCTATAGGCAAAGAGATTAGAGAGATGGTTTTATCTGCACGAACACAGAGTAAAAAAGCAGAATTTTTACTTTTTTTAGCGGATAGAGCCGAGCATATAACAGAAGTTATTGAGCCAAATATTGACACTACGATGATTATCTCTGACAGGAGCGTGGTCAGTGGTGTTGCTTATGCTTTCATCCAGGGCGAGATCAGTGAAACGGCGATTCTTCACTTGAACCGTTTTGCTACAAATGGTATCTATCCCCAAAAAGTCTTTTTACTAAAACTAACAAAAAAAGAGCTAGAGTATAGACTTTCTCAAAAAAAATTAGATGGCATTGAACTTCGTGGAAGTGAGTATCTTTTAAAAATTCAAGACGCTCTCATAGAAGCTGCTAAGCTCCTAAAAATAGAGCTTGTAGAGATAGATGCAACAAAAAGTAGAGATGCAATAACACAAGAGATACTAGATAATATCAACAATGGACTTTAGTTATTAATTTAAAAAACTTTGATTATGTTAATAAAAAGGACAAAGAGTTAGTAGAACTTTTTATCTCATCAACAACTACAAAAAAATATATCCTAGGTATCAATAAACTTACAAAAAGTGTTCAAAAATTTGTCAAAGTAGATGGAATAATTGATGATTTTTCTCGTGTACAGCGCTCTCGAAAAAAAGAGGTTTTACAGATAGAAGATGTACCGAGTGATGCTCTTATATTATGGACAGCAACAGGTAGTCCCCTTGAAGTAAAACAAAAGCTGGATGCATTGGGCTTTAAAAACATCAGCTATCTTGCATTTTACAAATATACTGCGTTTAACTTAGTAGACCCTCCTTTTATAACTGATTTTGCAGATGATTATAAAAAAAATTCTTATCAATACCGCTATGTTTACGATTTACTTGCAGATAAAAAATCAAAAGAAATTTTTAAAAAAGTCATCAATTTTAAAATCTCATTTGATTATCAATTTATGGAAGGTTTTACAAACAACTACGAAGAACAGTATTTTGATAAAGAGCTCATTCCCAAGATCAAAAACATTAGCTTTTTTGATGGTGGTGGCTATGTAGGGGATACTGCGACTGAGGTTATAAAAAACTATCCTGATTTTAAAAAGATATGGCTGATAGAACCCATACCTGAAAATATCAGAATCGCTAAACGTGAACTAGGTAAATACAAAAATATAGAATTTTTTACTTGTGGTGTTTCAAATAAGAAAGAGACTCTCTTTTTCAATGAAGAAAAATCATTCTCAACTATGTATGGGCGTGGAACACAGAGTGTTGCCGTTGATACTATTGATAGTATCGTGAAAGAAAAAGTTGATTATATTAAGCTCGATATAGAGGGCGCAGAACAAGATGCCATAGATGGAGCAAAAGAGACTATAAAAAAATACAAACCTCTTTTGGCTATTTGTATTTATCATAAAGCTGAAGATTGGTACAAAATTCCCATAAAAATCTTAGAAATTGAAAACAATTATGATATTTATCTCCGACACTATATGGAAGGTATCTTTGAGACTGTTATGTATTTTATTCCAAAAAAAAGTTAGTCCTCTTGTGATTGTTTTAAGGATTTTTGTTCTCTAAGTTTATCTTTTTTGCTTTTACCCTTCCCTTTTACTGGTGCAGGACCTTTACGCTTTTTAGGAGCTTCACCTTGAAGCTCAAACCCTTTAATGCTTTGCCTCCTCAGCTTTATCCCACTACGTTTTTCTATGAGGAAGAAATGCTCTTGTGTTTCATGATCTATAAAAGATATGGCAACTCCTGATTTTCCAGCTCTTGCGGTTCGTCCTATTCTGTGGATATAATCAGCAGGAGAACGTGGTAGATCATAATTTATAATACAATCAATATCTTCAATATCAAGCCCACGTGCTGCGATATCTGTAGCAAATAAAATCTTTATTTTTCTCTCTTTAAACGCAGTAAGTGTTTGATTTCTCAACTCTTGATCTAAGTCTCCATTAAATGAGGCTGCTTCAAAGCCATACTTTCTAAACTTTTCAGCTATATTGTCAGTTGCTCTTTTGTTTGCCATAAAAACGAGAACCAAATCCCATTTATTTTCTTTTAAAAGATGTCGAAGTAGTGGTCCGCGATTTTCACGGTTTACTTCTATGACTCTTTGCTCTATGGTATCTACAGTTTGTGACTCTTTTATAGACACTTCTACCGGATTTGTTAAAACTTTTGAAGCAATATGCAACATTTTTTCTGGATATGTTGCTGAAAAAAGCATATTTTGACGTTTCTTAGGAAGTGCTTCTAATACTAAGTCTAACTCCTGTGTAAAGTCAAGGTTTAACATCTTATCAGCTTCATCTAAAACTAAATACTCTAAAAAAGAGAGGTTCATCTGCTTTTTTCTTAAAACATCTAAAAAACGCCCAGAGGTTGCCACCAAAATGTCACAGCCTTGCTGAATTTTATAAAGCTGATCACCAATACTTTGGCCACCTATCAGGCTTACAACTTTAGGCTGTTGTATTAAAAACGCTCCAAACTCTTCAAGCGCAGCTCCAACTTGCAGTGTCAACTCTCTTGTGGGCGTTAAGACTAAAATTTTTATCTTAGCTTTTGTATCTCTTTTTTTTTGAGACAACATCTGCAAGAGAGGTAAAATAAAACTAGCACTTTTTCCACTTCCAGTTTGTGCCATTGCCATGACATCTTTTCCTTCAAAGATAAGTGGTATCACTTTTTCTTGAATTTCTGTTGGCTTTTTATATGCTTTGTTTTTGAGTGCTAAAGTAATGTTGTCTGATAATCCAAGTGAAGAAAATGGCATCTGTTATTCCTAAATTAATTTGAAAAATTTTACTCTTTTTTGGCTTCAAAAGAGGTTCGTCATACAAATAAAAGATTAAAAATGGTATCCTTACACCAATATAACTAAAGGGTACAGATGATTAAATCGTTAAGAGGTATGAACGACATTTTAAGTGAGGATTATGAAAGATTTACTTACTTTATAGATACTGCTACAGATGTGGCTCAAAAGTATGGTTTTCATTTTATTGAAACTCCCCTTTTAGAAGAAACGGCACTATTTAAACGCAGTGTTGGTGAATCTAGCGATATAGTTGGAAAAGAGATGTATCAGTTTATCGACAAAGGTGAAAATGATGTTTGTCTTCGTCCAGAGGGAACAGCTGGAGTTGTTCGCGCTTTTATCCAGAAAAAACTTGACAAGGCCGGAGGAATACACCGTTTCTTTTATCATGGGCCGATGTTTCGTTATGAAAGACCGCAAAAAGGTCGCCTAAGAGAGTTTCATCAGTTTGGTGTTGAGAGCTTTGGAGTAGAAAGTGTTTACGAAGATGCTACGATGATTATGATGGTCAGTGACATACTTAAACGTTGTGGTATTGGCTATAGACTACAACTCAACTCTTTAGGCGATCAAAACTGTATGCCAGAGTATCGTGATAATCTAGTTTCATTTATTGAGTCGGTTGAAGATGAAATTTGTGAAGATTGTAAGCGTCGTAAAAGTACAAATCCTATTCGTGTACTTGATTGTAAAAATGAAAAATGTCAATCACTCTACGCGAATGCTCCAAAACTCATCAATGCTCTTTGTGATGGATGTCAAAGTGATTTTGATAAACTCAAAAAAGTTCTTGATGATAATAACATTGCCTATGAGATAGATAGAAATCTTGTTCGTGGACTTGATTACTACTCAAAGACTGCGTTTGAATTTGTTAGTGATAATATCGGTAGTCAAAGTGCCATAGCTGGCGGTGGACGGTATGACAGACTTGTAGAGTTTCTTGATGGACGCCCTACTCCTGCTGTTGGATTTGCTATGGGAATTGAACGTCTTTTAGAACTTATTGAAATGCCGCAACATTCAAGAGAAGGCTACTACCTCGGTGCGATGGATGATGAAGCAGTGGATCTCATAGTATCATTAACACATCAAAAACGTCAAAGCGATAAAGCTGTTTGTGACTTTAAAGCGAAAAATTTAAAAAATCACCTCAAAGGTGCTGATAAAATCAATGCACGATATTGCTGCGTTATTGGTACAAATGAAATGCGTGATGGAACTATTTGGGTAAAAGATTTACAAAACAAAACAGAAGAAACGATAAAAAGAGTAGATTTTTAAATGTCTTGGCTTCATGATACATGGAGTTTTTTTATTAACTTTATAGAGTTTTTTATCCTCGCTGCGTTTGTCGGGGTAATTATGCTTTATGTTTATGATAAATTTGTACAAAGGCAGCATGCTCTTTTAATTAACTACCCTGTAATTGGTAGAATGCGTTATCTATTTGAAGCACTTAGAGAACCCTTGCGTCAATACTTTGCAGATGAGACATTTTATGACTCTAAAGATAAAGTAGACTGGGTTTATACAGCTGCAAAAGATAAACCAAATTATAAATCTTTTTCCGTTTTACAACCATTTTCAGGTTCTAGGTTTGTTATAAAGCACTCTTCAAGTGTTTTGAACGATAATGAAGTTGAGGATGACACTTCGGTTGTATTTGGAAAAGATAGAAAGTATCCATTTACATCAGCAACACCAATTATACGTTCAGCGATGAGTGATGGTTCGTTAAGCCCTGAAGCTATACGTGCATTTAGTCTTGCAGGGGTAAAGTCAAATCTAACAATAAATACTGGTGAGGGTGCTCTCACTTCAAATCATCTTTTTACACTCAAACCTGAGATTGATAATTCCCCCTATTTGGAGGTTGTACAGGGTAAACCTCTAGCAAATCTATTGTTTAAGATAGGGACATTCTTTTTTAACCATGCTGTGGCTATTAGATGGTATAGAAATGTTTTGTTAAAGAAAAAAACACAAAACACTTATATCTATGACACTGCGACACGCTCTCTTTTTAGGGTAAACTGGGATGCACCGCTTGAGAGTTTTCCAAAAACTGTTCCTGAGTCTATTCCAAATATAATTTTTCAAATGAGCTCAGGTCTCTATGGTGTCAGAGATAAAGATGGCAAATTTGATGCATTAAAGTATCAAAAAGTAATGAAGTTTTGCCGTATGACAGAGATAAAAATTGCTCAGGGCGCAAAACAAACGGGTGGTAAATTAGCGGGGGCAAAAGTATCTGCTGATATAGCTTACTATCGTGGTGTTGAAGAGGGAAAAGATATCTTTTCTCCAAATAGATTTCCTTATGCAGATACAACTGAACAGTTACTTGATTTTGTTGAAAAACTTCAGGAACTGTCGCAAAAACCTGTTGGCTTTAAAATTGTCATTTCAGATGAAAAATCGGTAGATGATTTGGCTTTAAAAATAGCCAAAAGAAAAAAAGAAGGTAAAAGTATTCCTGATTTTCTAACTGTTGATAGTGGTGAAGGAGGAAGTGCTACTGCTCCCCTTGAACTCATGGAGTCTGTAGGGCTTACAACGCCAAACGCTTTATATATTTTAGATATGATGCTTCAAAAATACAATATTAGAGAAGATATTAAAATCATTGCCAGTGGAAAAATACTTACACCTGATGATGTAATCATTACCATGTGTATGGGAGCAGATGCTGTTGGGATAGCGCGTGGATTTATGATGAGTGGTGGATGTATTCGAGCTCGTATGTGTTCAGGCTTTGGAACGCATGTTTGTCCTGTTGGTATGGCAACACAGGACCCGAAGAAAAGAGCTTCCTATCTTGTAGTAAAAGAAGGAATAGAAATAGCCAACTATCATAAAAACCTTATTAAAAGTATGAAAACTATCTTGGCCGTTATGGGTATAAAAAGCATTAAAGAGTTAAATAAAACTTTACTTACATTTAAAAATAGAAGTGGTGAAATATATTTTGATATAGACAAATATTTTCATCAAAAACTCAATTTATAGGAAAAATAGTGAAAAATTTTGGACTTGATATTTGGGCAAACAAAAATTTTATTATAGAAGATGGAGAGATAAAACTTAACTACAAATGTATGCCTTCTTTGCTAGAAATCACGAATAAAATTCGTGCAAATGATGTAAAAGGGCCTATGATTTTGAGGTTTCCTCATCTCGTAAAGAGGCAGATTAAAACTTTGTACAACTACTTTGAAAAAGCAATTGAAGAAAATAAGTATCAGGGTAGTTTTCATGCTGTTTTTCCTCTCAAAGTAAATCAATTTCCAGCCGTTGTAGAAGCTGTAACCATACAAGGTGAAAAATATAACTATGGCTTAGAAGCCGGAAGTAAAGCAGAACTTATTCTTGCTATGAGTAAAACGCCAAAGGGTGCATATATTACTGTCAATGGCTTTAAAGATGAAGAGATGCTGACATTGGGCTTTATTGCAGCACAAAGTGGTCATAAAATCATTATCACTATAGAAGGACTCAATGAACTAGAAACTATCATCGATGTTGCTTCAAAGTGTACTCTTGCAGTTCCAGATATCGGCATACGTGTAAGATTACATAGTGCAGGTAGTGGGATATGGGCAAAGAGTGGTGGCATGGATGCAAAATTTGGGCTTACTTCAACTGAGATTATTGAAGCGATTAATTTACTAAAAAATGCAAACCTACTTGATAAGCTCAAGATGATTCACTTTCATATTGGCTCACAAATGTCTGATATTGCACCGCTAAAAAAAGCACTTCGTGAGGCAGGAAATATTTATGCAGAACTTAAAAAAATGGGAGCAGATTCACTCTCAAGTATAAACATTGGTGGAGGTTTAGCAGTTGAGTATGATCAGCACGAACAATCTCATGCACGAAATTATTCGATAGATGAGTTTTCAAGCTCTGTTGTTTTTTTACTGGGTGAAATAATGGATGCAAAAAATGTTACACATCCAGATATTTTCACAGAATCAGGACGCTTTATTGTCGCTTCACATGCTGTTCTGATTGCTCCTGTTTTAGAACTTTTTTCGCAAGACTATCAAGAAAAACTTCTCAACTTTAAAGAGAGTAATCCTCCCCTAATCGAAGAACTCATCGAACTCAATAAACTGTTAAATAATGCTAATTGTATTGAATATTTACATGATGCACTTGATCATATCGAATCACTTTTTACACTTTTTGATTTGGGTTATATAGACTTGCAAGACCGCTCAAATGCAGAAATCTTAGTGCATAACATCATAAAAAAAGCACTCTATCTCAAATCTGCAAATCCAACAAATGAACTTGAACAACTTCAAATAAAACTTCAAGAGCGCTATCTCATCAATGCCTCCGTTTTTCAAAGTTTACCAGATTATTGGGGACTTGGACAGCACTTTCCTGTTATGCCTATCAATCATCTCAACACAACTCCTCTTCGTGCTGCATCATTATGGGATATCACTTGTGATAGCGATGGGGAGATAGGATTTAACCCGCAAAAGCCACTCTATCTACATGATGTAAATATAGATGAAGAAGATTATTTTCTTGGCTTTTTTAACGTAGGTGCCTATCAAGAGACATTGGGAATGAACCACAATCTATTCACTCATCCAAATGAATATACAATTAAAATCAATGATACAAGTTATGAAATTATCAATGCAATAGAATCTAAAAATATTTTAGATATTTTAGAGTCTTTGGGATACGATAAAGATCATATTTTAGATAAACTTAAATCAGATTTAAGTACAAGTTATTTTATTACAGAAAAAGAAAAAAATGATACACTTGCAAAACTAGAAACTTTCATATACCAAAATGGCTATTTACGAACTACAAACTAAGGATGATTATGGGAATATATAAAGAGATTAAACAAGACTTTTCAAATGCATATAAAAATGACCCTGCACTGAATTCTAAAATTGACTTTCTCTTTAATTATCCAGGTGTATGGGCAATTGCATGGTATAGAGTTGCTCACAAACTCTATAAATCAAATTTTAAACGAATGGCGCGAATGCTTATGGGCTTTAACCAACTATTGACAAATATTGACATTCACCCTGCAGCAGTTATAGGGCAACGCGTATTTATTGACCATGGTTTTGGTGTTGTTATCGGAGAAACTGCTATCGTCGAAGATGATGTGCTTATATATCAAGGTGTAACGCTTGGTGGTGTTTCATTGACGCATGGAAAACGTCATCCAACAATTAAGCAAGGTGCGGTTATTGGTGCTGGTGCAAAAATACTTGGAGACATTGTTATCGGAGAACATGCAAAAATAGGAGCAAATTCTGTTGTTGTAAAAGAAGTGCCAGATTGTTCCACCGCTATAGGTATTCCTGCGCATATTATAGAAAAAGGAAGATGTAAAGATCCATTTATGCACAATATGTTACCAGATATAAACAAAGAAATGTTTGAATATCTTCTTAAAAGGGTTGCCGTACTTGAGCATATTTTAGTAAAAGATAACAAAGATATTTTAGATCAAGATTTAGAACTAGAACATATTTATGAATCTTTTATCAATTCTATGAAAAATTAGTGTTTTCTCCTCTTTCTCAAGATTTTTACATCTATTTTTTAGTATAATTCTTTAAATATTTTATTTAAAGGGTTATCAATGCTTGCAAAACGTATAAACAAACTATCTGAGTCAATCACTATTGCAATTACAACATTAGCACAAGAATTAAAAGCTGAAGGGAAAGATATTATCAGCTTTTCAGCTGGTGAACCTGATTTTGATACCCCTAGAGTTATAAAAGATGCTGCAATAGATACGATAAACAGTGGTTTTACTAAATACACTGCGGTGGATGGCATCCCTGCAATCAAAGAAGCTATAGCTAAAAAACTAAAACGTGACAATGGCTTAACATATGAACCAAACCAAATAATTGTCAATAATGGTGCAAAACACTCACTTTTTAATCTTTTTTCCGTGACTATTGAAGAAGGTGATGAAGTTATTATTCCAGCTCCTTATTGGGTGACGTATCCTGAACTTGTTAAATACTTTGATGGTACAGTTGTAGAAATCCCTACAAGTGATGCTACTGCGTTTAAGATTACTCCAGAACAATTACAAGCTGCCCTAACACCTAAAACAAAGATGCTTATTCTTACAACTCCTTCAAATCCTACAGGTGCTGTTTACTCAAAAGATGAGTTAACTGCTCTAGGTAAAGTACTTGAAGGTACTGATGTCCTTGTGGCAAGTGATGAAATGTATGAGAAGCTAGTTTATGATGGGGAATTTACTTCTGCTGCATCTGTAAGTGAAGATATGTTCAAGAGAACTATCACAATAAATGGTTTAAGCAAATCAGTCGCAATGACTGGCTGGAGATTTGGCTATATGGCTTCATATCATTCAGAACTGATTAAAGCAAGTAAAAAACTTCAATCTCAAAGTACATCAAATATCAATACTATGACACAATATGCTGCTATCGCAGGTCTTGATGGAAGTGCAGATGAAGATATCGCCATGATGAGAAAAGAGTTTATTAAACGCAGAGATGAAGCAGTAAAACTTTTTAACGAAGTTGATGGTCTGAGTGTTTTAAAGCCTGATGGAGCATTTTATTTGTTTGTGAATATTCAGGAAGTAAGCAATGACTCTCTTGCATTTGCAAAAGAGCTTTTAGCATCAAAAGGTGTTGCAGTTGTTCCAGGTGTTGGTTTTGGAAGCGAAGGCTATTTTAGATTTAGTTTTGCTACTGGAATTGCAAGTATTAGAGAAGGGATAAAGAGGATTGATGCGTTCGTTCAAGAACTCAAAACAAAGTAGGTTTTAAACCTACTTTAACTCTTGAAGTGCTTTGATCACTTCATCAAGATTATCCATTGGAATATGAACCTTCCATTCTGGCTCTTGGGCATTGCCAGCCAAAGAGATACCTATGCTAGCAACTGTTCCGCTATCTTTTCCGTATGGTTCTTCAAGTTTTGTTATAGAAATAACACCTTTTTTTGTCCCACTTAATGAAATTGTTTTTGACATTTGAACTCCTTTGTAATATTACTTGATAAGCTTAGCAAGTTTTGCCTGAAGTTTAAGCCATTGTCTATGTCCCATCAAGGGAAATCCTGCATAAGTTTTACCTGGTTCTTTTATAGAACTTGTTATCCCGCTTCTAGCGGCAAAAGTTGAGAATGCTGCAACTTCTAGATGTCCTGCAGCAGCAGCTTGACCACCCATAACAACATTGCGACCAAGTTTCGTAGATCCTGCAAGTCCTGATTGTGAAACCATAATTGAATACTCACCTACTTCACAGTTATGCCCTATTTGAACTAGATTGTCGATGCGTGTACCTTTTTTTATCAAAGTGCTTCCAAAAACTGCTCTGTCAATACTCGTATTACTTCCGATTTCAATTTCGTCTTCTAGTACTACATTCCCATTTTGGTAAATCTTTTTATGTTCACCCATATTATTTGTAGCAAATCCAAAACCATCCGAACCAATGACACTATTTGCATGAATAATGCAGTCATTTCCAATTTTACAGTCACGGTAAATCGTAACACTTGGATAAAGGATAGTGTTGTTCCCAACTTCTGCCTCTGCTCCAACATAAACATGAGCTAAAATAGTACAATTATCACCAATAACAGCACCATTTGCAATTTCTGCTTTAGGAGAAATAGTACAGTTTTTTCCTATTTTTGGTGCAGGTAAGGAAGTCTCTTCTATTGGCGGTGCAAAATATTTTGAAAGGATAGCCATAGACCAATAAGGATTTTTTGTTACTAAAGCTACACAAGTGCTCGGTAACTCAGATACTAAATTTTCTGAAAGTATAACTGCTGCTGCTTTTGTAGTTTTAAGATCTTTTACATATTTTGAGTTGGAGACAAAAGAGACTTCATTCTCTTTCGCCTCTTTGAGTGTATTCATGCCAATAATTTCTAAATCTTGACCTTGAAAATCACACTCTAAAATCGAAGATATTTCACTAAGCTTCACTCTATTATCTCTCTAAGGCAACAGCGCCACTTCTTACAATCTCTTTTGGATTATATTTTTTGATTGCTTCAAGATAATGACCTACTCTTCTTGGTTCATCAGCAACCATTGTTATGATAACATCATGTCCAACATTGACTATCTTACCATTATATGCTTCACAAATTGCACCAATATCGCTAATATTTTCAGTAATTGGAAACTTCACAAGCGCCATCTCTTTTTCTACCAGATCAGCATGTTCATATACTCTCAAAACAGGAATAAGCTTATGAAGTTGTTTTGTTATTTGTTCTATCACACGAACAGAACCTGCTGTAACTATCGTTAAACGAGAGTATTTACTCTCAGGAATAGGGGCAACAGTTAGAGATGTGATATTGTAACCACGACCAGAGAATAAATTTGTGATACGAGATAATACACTCGCCTCATTTACAACAATAACTGAAATTACTCTTCTTTCACTATTATCAATATTGGCAGTCATTATTTTGTCTCCTTTTTCTCTAGTAACATCATGTTAAATAGACTTCCACCAGATGGAACCATCGGCATAACATTCTCAAATCTTTCTACGATTACCTCTATAAAGGCAACTACATTTTTTTCAACTGCATCTTTGAGTGCAGCATCAAACTCCTCTTTGGTTTTAACTCTATACCCTATTCCACCAAAAGCTTCTGATAGTTTTACAAAGTCAGGTTGAACTGACAAGTCTGTTTCAGAATGGCGTTTGTCATAAAAGAGCGTTTGCCACTGACGAACCATACCAAGGAAATTATTATTAAGAATAATATTAATTACAGGAATTTTTTTCTCAACTGCTGTCATTAACTCTTGAACATTCATTAAAATTGAACCATCACCGCTAAAGTTAATTGAAGTTTTCTCAGAAGTAGCTGCTTTTACACCAATGGCTGCTGGAAAACCAAAGCCCATTGTTCCAAGACCACCTGAAGTTATCCATTGGTTTGGACGAGTAAAAGGATAAAATTGTGCAGCCCACATTTGATGTTGTCCAACATCTGTAGAGATGTTTGCGCTATCACCAAGAAGTTCACCAACACGTTTTACAACCCATTGAGGTTTGATTCTATCTGTATCTTCGTGAAATGTCAAAGGATGAAGCTCTGCAAAATTCGAGATAGTTTCTCTCCAAGATTCATAGTTATCGCTATCTATTTTTTCTACTTGCTCTAACATCTCTGTCACAACGCTTTTTAAATCACCTACTATTGGAAAATCTGCGTGTACAAGTTTAGAGATAGATGCAGGGTCTATATCTACATGAATGACTGCCGCATTTTTAGCAAATTCAGAAAGTTTTCCTGTAACACGGTCATCAAATCTAGCGCCCAAACCAATTACTAAATCAGTTTCGCTCATAGCCATATTTGCAGCGTAAGAACCATGCATACCTAGCATACCAACTAACAGTTCGTCGTCATAACTCAATACACCACGAGCCATTAATGTTTCAACAGCAGGTATACCTGTTTTTTGTACAAACTCTCTTACTTCATACGCTGCTTTTGAATTTATAATACCTCCACCAAGATAAAAAAGAGGACGCTTAGCACTAGCAATAGCTTCCATAGCTTTTTTAATTTGACGAGGGCTTCCTTTTGTGTGAGGCTTATATGTTTCCAAATCTAGTGCAACATCATAATTAAACTCTGCTATTTGTGCAGTTACATCTTTAGGAATATCAACATGCACAGGACCTGGGCGACCAGAGCGGGCAATGTAAAATGCTTCTTTCAAAATACGTGGTAAATCTTTTGCATCTGTAACTAGGTAGTTATGTTTTGTACAAGGACGAGATATACCAATGGCGTCTATTTCTTGAAAACCATCTGTACCAATAAGGCTCATCGGTACTTGACCTGATACAACAACCAAAGGAACAGAGTCCATATAGGCATCGGCTAGTCCAGTCACAGCATTTGTAAAACCTGGACCTGATGTAATCATGGCAACACCAACTTTGCCACTAGCTTTTGCATAACCCTCAGCAGCGTGGACTGAAGCTTGTTCGTGACGATTTAAAATATGTTTGAATCCATCTTGTTTGTATATTTCATCATAAACATTCATTATCGCTCCACCAGGGTAGCCAAAAACTGTGTCTACACCTTCAGCGATAAAAGCTTCAATAACCATTTGTGCACCACTAATCTGCATGAAAAGTCTCCTATAAGTAATATATAATTTTTTTATTATACTTAAAAGGAGATATATTTGAGTTTAAATTATTGTGAGTATTTTTAATCTAAAATAGATTTTACTATCATAGAAGGTCGCCACATTGAAAGTGAGCCCTTGGAGAGGAGTTCTATATTAAGTTTAGATTGAGGAAATTTCTTTTTAAATTGATTGAAAAAATTCTCAATCTGATCTTGGATTCCAAAGTTTAATATATAATTTTTAATGCCATTTTCAAGTTCAAGTTGAGAATGATTTTGTTTTAAAGCAAATTCGAGTTGTATCATATATGTCCAACCAAAAATAGTAGCTAAGGGACGGTACTTAGAGCTAATCTTAAGGTATTCATTTAGTACAGTTTTTACTCCCTCTGCATCACCTTTTACTGCGTACTCGTTTGCTTTTTCTATGTCTTTATTCCATCTGTTTTGAAGTTTTCTTCCATCTTCGCTTTGCTGTAAATCTTCTGCTATTGCCATCATGTTGTATGCTGTAGCTATATCTTCCTCTTCTATAGCATTAAAAAATTTTTGCTTTGATTCTATCTCTCGCATTAATTCTTTTACTTCATCTTTAAAATCTGTAAAATCTTCTAAAATGCTCAAGAGTTTCACAGCCGAATGCGTGTCTCCTTGTTCTAAAAATTTATGTACTTTAACGTAAAGTGTGTCTGCATATTTCATTAATGAATCATATTCATTAAATTCTTTCAAAAAAGGATGATGCTTGATAAGTTCAAAACAGATTTGAAAATCTTTTTGAGTGATGGCATCTCTAAAACGTTTGTAAACTTCGCCTTGGCTCATTATCTGTTGAATAAATTTCGTCTTTTGGGTGATACCACGATAAGGCGTTAGTAAATCTTTAGCTTGTTGTATTCCCTTAGGGTCCAATACATATTTTTGTGCAAGATTAAGAGTTTTTTTCCATCGATTTTCTAAAGCTTCAAAAACTTTAGATTCTTTATATATTGGATAAGTATTAGCTAGATTATATGCTTGAGTTAATTTACCCTCTTTTGCAAACGCAGTGAATTTTTCAAACTCTAGGTAGTCATTCATTAATTTTTTAATAATACTGTTTTTTGCCGGAATATCTTTAAATTGCTTGAGAAGAAGCATAGCTTTTTTTCGGTCACCATTTTGCAAAGCTATTTTCGCTTTTTGCAAAGCAGTTGTCCAGAGATTTGAAACAAGTGAATAAATCTTAGTAAATTGCAAAACAGGATTTTTTTGCACCTCTTTTTGTATAGCTTCAAAATCTTTTTTTCTAAGTAACTCTTTAATAGTCTCTTCACCTTCATAAATATAGTAAGAATATATAAAGCCATCTTGTGTTCCTACAAGGAGGTGCTTACTTTGTTCATGAAGTTCTAAAGCAGTTACAGGTGAAGAAATCTTAATATAACGATGAGACAGTTGCTCATATGTATCTAAATCATAAAGTAGTACATAACCCAATACAGTGCCAATAAAAAGTAGTTTTTTTTCCCAACTAATACAAATTTGTGTTATTTCATCATGGATACCCTCAAGACGTGTAAGTACTTTTGCAGTGTGTATGTCCCATATAATTGCTACTGAATTTTTATCAATACTGAGAAGTTTTTTTGGTCCAATAAATTCAACTTTCATTACTGGTGCAGTATGTGATTTTAATTTTTCTTTTGGTGCCATGCTTATAAGATTAAAGAGTGAAATTTTACGATCATAACTTGCAGTAGCGACCCAGTTAGAGTTTGTTGAAAAAGCTATGTCATTTACTGTGTCTACATGAACAGGAAGAGTAAACACCAGTTTTCCACTTTTTGTGTCTAAAGCAAATGTTTTACCATCATCTCCACCGGAAAACATATAACGAGACAGGGGATCGATACTGACGCAGGAAGCTTCTCCATGATGTCTATTAACACTTGCTATAACTTTTTTCGACTTTACATTATATAGTATAGATTCTTTAGTATGTGGAGATAGTGTTGCAAAATATTTGCCGTTATTGCTAAAAGCTACGACATTTGCTTTATAATATTGATGCTCAATGCCCACTTTAAAGCCACTTAAAGTCTTAAGTGTTACAAGATCTAAATATCTGATAGTCGTTTGAGAATCAACTGCTACCAAACGACCATCATCTAATATCTTAAGTAAAATGACAGGCTTGATAATATTTTGACTTTGAACGACTTTCATCAGTCTATATCTCCCTTAAATAACCCTCAGCTTTTAATGCTTTTTTGATTTCTTCTTGATGTTCTTTGCCTTTTGTTTCCATGTGAACAGTAACATTGGCATCACCATAATCAAGGGAGATAGATGTTCTGTCATAAGCTATATGAACAATATTTGCATTCAGTTCTCGAAGAATTTCGGTAAAACGCATTAAAGAGCCTGGTTTATCGACTAATGTTACAGTAGTTTTCATTTTACGATGAGATTTTAGTAGACCTTTTTCGATTATGACAGAAAGTAAAGTAACATCCATATTACCACCGCTTAAAACAACGGCTATATTTTTGTCTTGTAAATAATCCAGTTTATGATGAAGTAAAGCAGCAACACCAACAGCACCAGCACCTTCAACAACAAGCTTTTGTTTCTCAAGTAAAAATAAAATTGCACTAGCAATCTCTTCATCATCTACGCTAATCATTTTATCTACAGATTCTAGCGCCACTTCAAGTGTGATATCAGATGTGTCACGAACCGCTATGCCATCTGCAATAGTTCTAACACTTGTTGTATCGACTGCTTTTTTTAAATCAAAAGAGTTTTTAAACGCCGGAGCACCTTTAGCACTTACTCCAATAACTTCCGTGTTTGGACTGAGCTGTTTTATGGCACTTGCCATCCCTCCAATAAGTCCACCCCCACCAACAGGGATAAGAACAGCATCAAGTGTCTCACATTTGTCAAGTATCTCTAAGGCAACTGTACCCTGCCCAGCCATGACTTCTTCATCTTCAAAAGGGTGCACAAAAGTAAGATGATGTTTTGCTCCATAATTTTTAGCATAAGCATACGCTTCATCATAGTTTGCTCCAGCAAGGATAACCTCTGCACCAAAATGTTTCACACCGTCTATCTTTGTAAGAGGTGTAGACTCTGGCATAATAATGACAGCTTTTGTGTTAAACGCAGCAGCTGAATATGCAACACCTTGCGCATGATTTCCAGCACTTGCAGCGACTACACCACAAGCTCTTTGCTCTGTTGTTAATGTAGCTATTTTGTTGTATGCTCCACGAAGTTTAAAAGCACCAGTAATTTGTAAATTTTCTTTTTTAAGAAAGACTTTACAACCAGATATCTCACTTAAATAAGGAGCATAAGAAAAAGGTGTATTTACGACAACATCTTTAATACGTTTTTTTGCTTCTTGTATCTTTTGTAATGATATCAATATTATGCCTGAAGATTACGGTGGTCAACCATACTACATTGATTTTGTACTACTTGCATACCTGCATTTTTAGCTTTTTGTGCAGCTTCATTATTTACTATCCCTTTTTGAGCCCAAAATACTTTTACATCACTACGAGCGATACAAGCATCGGCTATGGCGTCAAGTGCAGCTGGTTTTCTGAAGATATTTACCATATCAACTGTAAAAGGAATTTCTTCTAAAGATTTATAAACTTTTTCACCTAAAATAGTCTCGCCTTTTGGATAAACAGGTACTATTTTATAGCCCTGAGCTTGAAGATATTTTGCAACCATATGACTATCTTTACTCTCATCAGGTGAAAGACCTAAAACTGCAATAGTCTTCACACTGTCAAAAATCTCTTTTACTTCATCCATATTTGAATTAACTGTTGGAAATTTGCACTCCATAATCATCCTTTTTCAAAAAAAATTCAATCTACCCATAGGGCTTTATACAAGAAGATTATATCAAAAAACAATAAAGTTATTGATAAAGTCTCTTAATCAAATGCAAGAAGTTCT
>NZ_JALSKT010000020.1 GCF_026988655.1 Sulfurimonas sp.
TACTCATCCCTTTGCTTCATAATCCAAGGGATAGATTTGCTATATTTAGCCGATAATTGCTTTAGAGTTTGGCGATGCAAAAAGTATTCTTCGAAAATAATTTTTTGAAGTTTTTTTGGTCGTCTATTAGAGCTAAAAGAAGTCCTGCAATCTTTACAAAAATATCTGTTTATTCCTCTTCTCGGGCCTCTGTTTTGAGTGGAACTTGATTTGCAATATGGACATAATTTAAAGCTTTTTTACGGTCATTTGTAAAAAATCCTTTGTTTACTCCTACTATAACGAAGTTTAGTGAATGTTTTATGCACCCGTTTTTTTAATTAAGTCTCAAGAAAGGTTGCGTTAGGCTTAATCATTTTGGTGGTTTGTAAGTAAATTTGATATAATCCTAAAAAAATATATATATTGGACACTTATTGAACAGATCTCGATTTGCACTTTTTGTAGCACTGCTTATCCATTTAGTATTGTTTCTTTTGATTTGGATACTTATCTCCATCTCTCCTGACACGCAAAAAGCCAAACAAGTTAAAGAGAAAAAGATTAAAATATCTCTCAAAGAGATGCCGAAAAAACATAAAAAATCAGGTTTAGATAAAAAGAAAAAACCACAACCAAAAATAGCGCCACCAATGCCAAAAGGTTCTCAGCTTAAAAAAATAGTAGAACAAAAAAATGTTCACTATAATCCTAAAAAACCAAAGAAAAAACCTAAGCTCAATAAGCCAAAGCAACAAGTAAAACAAACGCAAAAGAGAAAAGAAAAAACTTCACCATTGCCTCCTAAAAAGCCATATATACCGTATCTTGTACAAGATCAAAATAAGACAAAAAAAGAACCAAAAAAAGAGAAAAAAACTGCAATGTCATGGCTTTATGAAGATATGTCCACACAAGAAGAAGCAAAAACTCAAAAATCTTCTAGCAATAAAAGTAATATTTCTCAAGATATTAAAGAACTTTATGGTGACACATTTGGGAAACTTACACCTGGACAACAAAAGTATATCTTAGACAATCAAGAAATCATGCGACGAATCACACAAGAAGTACTCAACCGTGTCGCTCGTGTCAATATACCTAGAAATTTGAATGTAAATGCAAGTAATGTCATAGAGTTTAAACTCCATCCAAATGGAGATATGACTGACTTTAAATTCATTCATAAAAGTGACTTTTATATCTTAGATGACACAACAAAAGAGACAATAGAATATGCTTATAGTAGATACCCACGACCAAAGGAAACAACACTTATACGTTATAATGTTTTATACAATTTAGCGAGATACTAACTGTGATATTTGAACTTATCTTCATTTCTTCTTTCTACTTTTTTATTAAGTTTTAACACAAAAAACAACTGTATAATTCAAAATATTTCTACACCAAGGAAGCTTTATGCAAGAGGTTAAACAAACTTCTCGGACTATAAACAAACTCAATGATTTAGCAAAATTTGCAGACTATTCTTTTATGGATAAACTTAACTGTGACCCTGATGCTAAGGCTGATGGTGTAGATCACCAGCCTCGAGAGGTATTTAGTGGGCATTATGTTCCAGTAAACCCTACGCCCATAGAAAATCCTGTTTACATCGCGCATAGTAAGACCTTCTTTAAAGAGCTTGGATTTAATGATAGTTTAGCAAGATCAGAAGATTTTATACGAATGTTTTCTGGTGACACTTCACAACTCAGTGAACCCTTACGTCGTACTGGTTGGGCAACGGGGTATGCACTTTCTATTTATGGCACCGAGTACTATGAACAGTGTCCTTTTAGAACAGGAAATGCATATGGTGACGGACGAGCAATATCTGTCCTAGAAGCCCTCATAAATGGTAAACGCTGGGAAATGCAACTCAAAGGCGGAGGAAGAACACCTTACTGTCGTGGAGCTGATGGTCGTGCGGTATTACGTTCAAGTATTAGAGAATTTTTAGCACAAGAACATATGTATGCCCTTGGTGTTCCAACATCACGTTCTTTAAGTTTATACACTTCAAACACAGAGACAGTCAAACGACCATGGTTTATGAATGGCTCATACTCTAGAGATCCTGAAGTTATGATAGAGGAAAATGTCGCTATTACTACGCGTGTTGCACCCTCTTTCTTGCGGGTAGGTCAGCTTGAACTTTTCTCCCGACGTGCACGCAAAAATGAACATCCAAAAGCAATGCAAGAGCTTGAAATGATTGTCCTACATTTGATTGACCGCCAATACAGTGAAGTTATAAACAAAGATTTACCTTTAGAGAAAAAAATAATCTTACTTGCTCGTGAATTTTCTTCCCGCCTTACTTCACTTGTAGCAAACTGGATTCGTGTGGGATACTGTCAAGGGAATTTTAACGGTGACAACTGTGCAGCAGGTGGTTTTACTCTTGATTATGGTCCTTTTGGTTTTATAGATATGTTCGATCCAAAATATCAACCATGGACAGGTGGCGGGGTTCACTTTTCATTTCTCAATCAACCACAAGCAGCTGAACGCAATTTTGGTATGTTTTGTAAATCACTACAGCCTTTACTGCGTTTACATAAGCAAGAAATGCAACAATTAGATACACTAATGAATGATTTTTCAAAAGTTATGCAAGATAAAATGATGCAGATGTGGGCTTCTAAGCTAGGTTTACAAACTTTTAATGCAAGTTTGTTTGATGAACTTATAAAATTAATGATAGAAACTTCCCTAGATTACACGATCTTTTTTCGTGAACTCTCTGGCGTACCTGATGATATCTCTAAACTTGCAAAAAGCTTTTATGGTGACTCTGTATATAATAAAGAGATGATGAAAAGCTGGTCTGATTGGCTAGAAAAATGGAAATCATGTGTCAATGTCACTACCCAAGAAGCTCGAGAAAAACTCTCTCAAGAGATGAAACAAGTCAATCCAAAATACACACTACGAGAATGGTTTCTTGTTCCTGCCTATAAAAAAGCAGAGCAAGGGGATTATACACTTATAAGAGAACTACAAGAAGTGATGACAAATCCATATGCTGAACAATCATCTGAGATAGAAGAAAAACACTACAGAGAAAAGCCTTCTGAATTGTTTGATATAGCAGGTATTTCCCATGTAAGCTGTTCGTCCTAATAAAGGATGACAACCCAGAAAATATCTACTCTACTAACCTTTATGAGTAGCTTTATAAATAGTTTTTTGGCATTCAATTTTCTTTTTTAACTTTTTAGCCTCTTTTGATGTTATAGCGCGCTTTTCTAATGCTTCTTTGATAACAGATTCTGTTAAATATACATGTTTCATAATATAATCCTTTTTTATAATTTAGATAAAAAAATTATACTGCAAAAAATCCAAAAATCAAAATTTTTTTATTTATGCTTGAGGGAAAAATGTTATAATAAATTCAGTTTAGGCAAAAAAGAACCAGAAAAAAAGGATACAACTTATGTCATCAAGAATTGCCATTATCGGTGCTGGTCCTGCTGGACTAATGGCGGCACAAGTCTTATCTAATGCAGGTTATGCACCCACGGTATTTGATGCAAAGCCTTCTGTAGCACGTAAATTTCTACGGGCTGGACGAGGAGGATTAAATCTTACACATAATGAAGACTTTGCCCTCTTTTTAAGTCGATATTTTGAAGCCAAATCTTTTTTAGAACCTGCTTTAGATGCCTTTAGTCCTGATGATATGCGCTTGTGGGCTCAAAATCTTGGTTTTGAAACTTTCGTTGGATCTTCTGGAAAAGTTTACCCCTTAGATAAAAAAGCAGCACCCTTACTCCGTGCTTGGTTACATCAACTCAGAGCAAATAACACTCAGTTTAAAATGAAACATCGTTTAGTCAACTGGTTAAAAGACATTTGGCAATTTCAAACACCCGATGGTCTTAAAGAGTATTCTTTTGATACTGTAATCCTTGCTTTAGGTGGCGCTTCTTGGCCACAACTAGGTTCAACGGGCACTTGGACTAAGATACTACAAAACAAAGGTTTAAAAATAACCCCACTTAAACCTACAAATATGGGCTTTAATGTAAACTATTCAGAACTATTTAGAAAAAAATTCTCAGGCAGCCCTTTAAAAAACATAGAACTCAGCTTCAAAGATATACATGGTAATTTTCATTCTAAAATTGGTGAATTGTTAATAAGTGACTATGGAGTTGAGGGTAACCTGATCTATACCTATTCTAAATTTCTCAGAGAAAAAATAGAGCAAGAATCTCCTTTAAATATTACTTTGGACCTTTTTCCTCATCGCAGTCTAAATCAGTTAAAAAAACAGTTAAGTTCAAAACGAGGTAAACAGAGTTTAAGTGCTTTTTGGAAACGCTTTGGCTTGTCAGGTGTTAAAGCTTCTTTGTTAAGAGAAGTATTATCTAAAGAGTTGCTTAGTGACCCTGAATTAGTGGCAAATACACTTAAAAAATTTCCCTTAACTTTGGAATCTTATCGACCTATTGAAGAGGCAATTAGCACGGCTGGTGGATTGGCATTTGAAAATTTAGATAAAGATCTCATGCTAAAGGATTTTTCTGGCGTTTATTGTATTGGTGAAATGCTAGATTGGGAAGCTCCAACTGGTGGTTATCTACTCACTGGAGTTATGGCACAGGGTAAACAAGCTGCAGAGGGTTTTTTAAACGCACAGAGCTAAAAAAATATACAAAGCTACTTATTATATAAACAGTATATACTTTCAGCATATTTTAATTGCCATCCTAAAGGTCAACTATGAAAAACTTTACAATAGTCTGCTCAGAGTGTCACAGTGTCAACAATATAAAAAGTGAAACAGAAGCTTTTACCTGCTCTAAATGTCAAGCAGATTTGGACCACCCTTTTGCAGTTGAGGTCAACGATGAAAATTGCACTATTCACATAGCTGAAAATGACATAGCAGTGCTTGTTGATTTTTATTCAACTACTTGTGGCCCTTATATGGCGATGTATGATGATTATGAAGATGCAGCGTTAGGCTTTGGTTCAACTGTGAGATTTCTCAAAATAAATACTGACAAATATCAAGAAGTTGCTAGAAAGTATGGAGTAAGCGCACTTCCTACTATCATTGCCTTTAAAAGTTCTAAGGAAGTGAACCGTATCAGCAAACAACTCTCCCAAGTAGAGCTCAATATACTAGCGCAAAGCCTTATTGCTTAATTATTTACTGAAGGAAGATACTTATGAATCATGAAGAAAAACTTTTATACATTGAAAATGCTAGCAATCAAAAACTATTTTACCATTTTACTCCTGCATCCATAGTTTCAAATTTTGTACCTTTGATTGTTATTTTACACAATGATGATATATCTGAAATAGTAAACTTCGAATATAAAATGTGGAATATACTTACACCACTCAGAAATCTTGATGACAAAGAAAACAGCTTCTTTGAAGAAGATCTTTTACAAAAACTTATCACAGATATAGCCCAAGAGTATGAATGTGAAGATCACATATATCTTTATGGAAGCTCCATAGGTGGATATGAGGCTATTTTACAAGGTATAAAATGTCAGGCAAATGCTGTTACTATTGATTTTTGCCCAGAGTCAGGAGATGAGCACTATCAATTAAAAAAAGTTTTGGATATGTTTGAACGTATGGTTCCTTAAAAGGATTCCAAAAATTTAAAATATAAAGAGAGTGACCAATAAGATGGATT
The DNA here is from genome assembly GCF_026988655.1 of Sulfurimonas sp. Classification (GTDB taxonomy): domain Bacteria; phylum Campylobacterota; class Campylobacteria; order Campylobacterales; family Sulfurimonadaceae; genus Sulfurimonas. The sequence goes on from NZ_JALSKT010000020.1 coordinate 5,657, forward strand.
CACTCTCTTAATATTATATAGTATTACTTCTCGCCTAGTTCAGAAACTATGGCTTTTTCTACTTCTGAAATATCAGCAGTTCCATCAACTCTAATGTATTTTAAGTTTGGATTTTTTGAAGCTTGTTCTTTATAGTAATCTATTAAAGGTTCAGTTTGCTCATGATAAACTTTGAGTCTGTCTTGAACAACTTCTTCTTTATCATCATCTCGCTGTACTAAATCCTCACCAGTTTCATCATCTTTGCCCTCAACTTTAGGTGGATTATATATGAGATGATACGTTCGACCACTTGCCAAGTGAGCACGACGACCTGACATACGAGTAACAATCTCAGAATCTGGAACATCTATCTCTATCACAGCATCTATTGCAATACCTGCATTTGTAACAGCATCTGCTTGAGGAAGCGTACGAGGAAAACCATCTAAAAGATAACCGTTTTTACAATCATCTTCAGCTATTCTATCTTTTACTAGACCAATGATAATATCATCTGTTACTAACTGTCCAGCATCCATAGCAGCCTTAGCCATTTTACCCATTTCTGTTCCAGCTTTAATCGCTGCTCTTAACATATCTCCAGTTGAGATTTGAGGGATATTATACTTCTTTGTTAAAAATTGCGCCTGTGTACCTTTACCAGCGCCAGGAGCGCCTAAAAGAATTATTCTCATATTTTTTCCTTTAATTTAGTCTTCTTCTTTAAATCCGAAATCTTCTTCATCATCATCACGTCTTGCCATTTCGATGTCTTCTATCAACTCTTTAGCTTCTTCTTCATCCATGTCACCATTTTTGATATCTTCTAAAACATCTTCCAAGTCAGCTTTAAACTCGCGAAGCTCTTCTACCTCTTCTTTTGCATCCTCAGTAGCTTCTTTACTACCTGCTATCTCTTCAAAAATTTCATCCAGTCTATCCTTGATATCTGGGATAACACCTTTACTTAGTAACTCTTGTAATTTTTCTAGATATGACATTATCTGTCCTTAATTTATTATTTGCGTAATAATACTATAATTATGTAAAAAAGTAATCAAATGAATTTTTATGCAGTAATAATCGGAACAGAAATACTCAATAGTAGACGTATTGATAAGCACTTTGAGTTCGTAAAAAATGAACTTGCAAAGTATGGACATGAGCTTTTTGCTTCATTCGTGATAAAAGATGATAAAGAGCTGATGAAACGCAGCTATAAGATGATAAAAGAAGATCCAAACGCAGTGATGTTCTCTTTTGGTGGTATTGGCTCTACTCCTGATGATTTGACACGAGAGATTGCTTCTGAAGTTTTTAGAAGCACAGGCCTTGTGACAAATGAGCAGTTTAAGCGAGATATTATCGAAAAATTTGGCGATGAAGCCTATCCACATAGAATTCATATGGCAGATATACCGCCAAATGCAGTCCTACTTCACAATCCAGTCAACAATATGTCAGGCTTTTCACTTGATAACAGATTTTTTTTCGTTCCAGGATTTCCCTCTATGGCGCATCCGATGATTAGAGAAGTAATTAAAAAATATTTTAACAAATCAGAAAAAAAATATCGTTTAACTCTAAAAGCACAAACAAGTGAAAACACTCTCATAACGCTTATGCAAAAATTACCAAAGGAGATAGAACTCTCATCTTTACCCATTTTCATAGACAATAAACCAAATGTAGAGCTCTCTTTGTGTAGTACAGACAAAGAGATGTTAGAGCAATATTTTCAACTCTTTTGCGATGAGCTTACACAAAAAAACATTCCGTATATACTTCAATAATATAGTAAAGCAACTACTTTTTTTTATTTTTAAGCTTTAACCCATTTATGTCATTTAAAACTGAGGGTTCGGTATATATAGTATTTGGAAATAATTTTGCTCCAATCGCAATCAAAACACGTTCAATCAGTAATCTACTATGGTCAGACGTTTCAGGAGGCAATTGAATTACAGAATATTCTTCCCAATCTTCAAATGAATGATGTTTTTGAGTAACTGGATACCTTTTAGATAAAGATTGTTTAGTCTCTCCAAAATAAACTTCTTTTGTTGTACGATTTAATAATATATAAATATTATTTTCATTTAATTCATTTGTTATTTCTTCTCTCTTTTTCCACTCAGTAACTTGTATTCTCCTTAACAGCTCATCTTCTGAACTTAATAAATAATCTGCAATTAAATAGGAACTTAGTTCTTTAAATACTTTTGGAAAACCTTGGGCTTCATCTCTAACTCGAAAAAATTCTTTGATTACGACGGTAGGTTTGTTATTTATCCATTTTATTTTGACTTGCAGTTGCTCCTTAAATCCCCCAATATCAAACTCGGTATATTTTAGCTCTTTATAATATTCATCACCTATATGAAATTCTAAGGCTCTAACAAAACTTTTTGGATAGTCCTTAGCAAGTTGTATAGCAAATTCATTGTCCCATTTAAGTCTATAACTACTTTCTTTACTTCTTTTTTCAGCGAAGGATAAAGTTAGTTTAGCTTTGAATTTATGAGTCTTTTTTCCCAACTCTTTGGGAGTTTCATATTCAATATCAATTTCCCATTTGAAATTATTTTTATCATGTAAATCTAATACATCATTACCCCATGACTCTACATAATATGAAGGAATACTAATAAGTAAATCATTAATAAACATTGACTTATGTATATCCAAAGGAAAAAACTTTGGAGATAATTTGATTGATTGTACTCTTCCTTTTCTTTTATCAGTTTTATCCATTTTTTTTCCTGTCTAATTCAGCTAAAATTGTATTTCCTATTTTTTCAACTATTCCTACAACTAGAGCATTGCCCATCAAAAATGCCCTTTTTGCATCTGTCACACCTTCTGTATGATTTTTAGGAAACATGTTGAGTTGCTCTAATTCAATTGGTGTTAACCTTCTATGTTTACCATTAACCATAATGACATGTTTAAATCGTGAGGGGCTAGCACCACCCTCTCCTGTAATAATAGTTCTTGATGCTTTATTGATACAATCAGGGAAACCCATGCTTCCTTCTGAATAAGTGTATTTATGCCCAGTCTTTTTATTCACTCGTTCAAGTGACTTAGAACCCTTATGATATTCCCATTTTTTTAACTCTTCATGATTGATATAAAACTCTTTTGGTACATTTTTTTCATCTTCTAAACAATCAGCTAATACAGTATATTTTCCCTTATAGTTCACTTCTATTTTGGATGTATAATAAATGCCGTCAATCATATATCCAGTTTCCAAAAAAGCGTTATTCTTTGGTGATTTTATGTTGAAGTTATTTGTAATATCCACCAAATCATCACTAAGTTTTTTTGTTATTATCTTTTTTTCATCTATTTTTTTAATAGGAAATGCTTTTGCGAACAAACCTGCAGTATGTAAGTTTTTTACAACAGAATTATTTTGTAAATTATTATAAAATAAAGTTCCTTTTTTTGAAGCAAAAATAAATACTCTACGCCTTCTTTGAGGCATACCATAATCACTCGCATTAATAACACGCCATTCTACAGCATATCCCAAAGTATTTAAAGATGATAAAATTATTGCAAAATCTCTACCTCTTTGTCCTGCAGGAGATTTTAGTAATCTATCAACATTTTCCAACAATAAATATTTAGGAGACTTTTCTTTTTTTTCTTGCAGTATTCTATATATTTCCCACCATAAAACACCTTTCTTTCCATTAATTCCATGAGAATTTTTCAGCGTACTTGCTACAGAATAATCTTGACAAGGAAATCCACCTACAAGCATATCATGGTCAGGTATATCCGATACTTTTACTGTTGAAATATCTTCATTTGAATGATTAAAACTTCCAAACTGCTTTTCATATATTTGTGAAGCATGCTGCACTTTAGTGGATGGTTCCCATTGATTACTCCAAACTATATTAAAGTGTTGAGTGTAATGATTAATATTTTCTAAACCAAGACGAAAACCACCAACACCAGCAAACAGTTCTATTGTTTTAATAACATGACTTTGTGATAATTGCATATTCATATTTTTTTGCTCTTCTTTAGTATCTAAATTAAATAAATTTGGTATTTTCATAAGACTTCCTTATTTAAGAAAGTTTATCATTTATAAATATCTTTTTTTAATAATATGACAAAATGCCACATTTTACTTAATTTTAATTCTATCTAATTTATTCTACTAAAAAAGTTAAATTTATTTTTTTAATTCTTAAATGATAAAAAAAGCTAAAATTATGTTGCTAACAGTTTTTCTATATCAGCTTCTATCTCTTGCGGTTTTGTTGAAGGTGCGTAGCGGTGGATGACTTTACCATTTTTATCTACTAAGAATTTGGTAAAATTCCATTTGATGGTATCAGTCAAGAAACCACCTGCATTTTCCTTGAGGTACTTATAGAGCGGATGTGTATTGTCACCGTTGACATTTATCTTTGAAAAGAGATCAAACTTCACATCATAGCTGCGTTTACAAAAGCTTTTTATTTCTGCTTCGCTTCCAGGCTCTTGAGAAAGAAACTGGTTACATGGAAAAGCTAAGATAGAAAGTCCTTTAGCGGCATATTTTTCATGCAGTGCTTCTAGTCCTTCATACTGCGGGGTAAATCCACACTTACTTGCAACGTTAACGATAAGCATAACTCTGCCTTTATACTTTGCAAGACTCAGCTCTTTGCCGTCTATATCTTTAACTTTTATATCATAAATACTCATTGTTTCAGCTCCAAAAAGTTGTGTAACTAAAAATAGTCCAAGAAAAAACTTTAACACTATTGTCTCTTTCTCAAGTTTTCAGCTATTGCTCTTGTCTCATTCAGTTTTTCCATAAGAGTATCAAAAAGCTTAAAAAACTCATCATCCCATGTGAATTTTCCATTTGCATCTACCATCGTGTTTTGTAGATGGTTGAGTGCTGTTTCTATTTGCATCAGTGCTATTGCTGGGTTATTTTTCATTTTTTTACCTTAAATGTATTTTGCTAAGTGTAGCCTATAAAGCATTTAATATTAGTAGAATTTTAAGAGCATATATTAATTTTAAGTTAAACAGTACTTTATTGAGAATTAAGATACAATCATACAAAAATTAAGGCAAATAACAATGGGAAAACAAAAATTTATATTTGAAGAGCTCAATGTTCTTGGAGAGTTTCTAGAGCCATGTAGCCTTGATCCGTTGACCGGCTTTCATCGCAACGGAACCTGCCAAGTGACACTACAAAACCAAGGTATGCATGCAGTTTGCATCTATGCGACAAAAGAGTTTTTGGAGTACTCCAAACGTACAGGAAATGACCTCTCAACACCAATGCCACAGTACAATTTTCCAGGCGTAAAACTCGGACAAAGTTGGTGCCTCTCAGGACTGCGTTTCGCACAGTCAGTTAAAGATGGTAATGCACCGCAAATCTTTATTCATGCAACACATCAAGCCATTTTACAGCTTGTAGATTTACAAACGCTCAAAAGTCTTGCTATTGACTTAGACTAAAAAATACTGAATGGTAAGCACTTCAATAACAAGGTCAAAAATTATAAGATTTTATTTACTTTAGGATTAAAGTCTTACTTCTCAAGAAAGTTTATGATCTTCCATTCTCCCTCTAAAGTTTCTACAACAGCAGTACAGCTCTCAACCCAGTCACCGCAGTTTAAGTACTGTATACCTTCGATATCTCGCATTTCAGCCTTATGTATATGTCCACAGATGACACCATCATAATTGTTGCGTTTAGCATGTGCAGCCAGTATGCCTTCATAGTCAGAGATAAAAGAGACGGAAGATTTTATACTGTCTTTTGCATATTTTGAAAGTGACCAGTACTTTTGAACACCAAAAAGTCTTCTTCCAAAATTTACCACACCATTTAAATGTAAGAGTAAGTCATATCCATAATCCCCTAAAACTGCCAACCACTTTTTTGTCATCGTAATAGAATCAAAAAAATCTCCATGCGTAACTAGATGTTTTTTTCCATGCAAATCTTCATAAGTCATCTCATTTTCTATTCGTAATCTATCACCAAGTAAAATCGGTAAAAATGGTCGTAAAAACTCATCATGATTTCCTGCTATAAAGTAGACATTTGTATTTTTTCTTGCTTTACGCAATATTTTTTGTATAACATCAGAATGTGATTGTTTCCAATTAAATTTACGTTTGATCGCCCAACCATCAATGATATCACCAACGAGAAATAAGTTTTGCGATTCATACTTCCTAATAAAGTCCAATAATTCCTCTGCTTTTGAAAATTTTGTTCCTAAATGAATATCTGAAATAAAAATTGATCTAACTTGAATAGGCTCTTGCATAAATTTTGTAACCTTTATATGAGTTTTGTAAGTATAATAGCACTTCATTACAAAACGGTCACAAAAGCAACATTTCTTTAACTCTAGGAGTAAATAAAGTACCCACATGAGAACCATCGCAAAATTGTTTTGAAATTATTATACTGAAATAGTGTGTATGATTTGTGTAAGAGGTACATAAGAGCAAAAGCTCTTATGTTATGAAATTTGAAGTTATATGAGATTTACGCGTTTTACTCTAAAATTTGTATGTTCCCTGAATCGAGAGAAGATTACCCATGTTATCTGTTATGTTTTGAGCAGTATCATTGTTTGGTGCATCCAAGCTTCGAATTGCATAGTTCACATCAATTCTTGTTGGACCTTGGAAGTGATAAGAGAGTCCTAAAGTTGTCGTTTTATAGTCTCTCTCCCCGCCTGTTGCGTTTAAGTTTGTTAAACGATTTAAGTAGTCATAACGTACCATAACATCCACTTTTTTAGGAATTACATAATAAGCTACATTGATATAACCACCATCTGCTTCATTCTTTTTACTCGCAGCCATAGCGTATTCCCAATTAACCGCATATGCACTTGGATCAGTATCTTTAGCACCATTATAAATCATACCTTTTGCTTTGATATATTCAATACCAACACGCAGGCCTTTATGAAAATAGTTAATCCCTAAACCATATCTCTCTCTTGTATAGTCATTATTGTTGAGTCGTCTTTTTCCATTTTGATACCATGCAAAACCTTTTAAAGATTGTGTACCGTATCCTTTACCTTTGCCAAACAAATACTCACTTGCAGCATAAGCATAATACGTCACATTTTCAGAAGAGTTTACAGAACTAAGCCCTGTACCATTACCAACCATACCCGCTAGAGTAACTGTTACATTATCTGCAACTTTTTCAGTATCGAATACTTCTACACCTCTATCACGAAATGCACCTACTGATTGTGTTGTTGCTGCTTGATAATTTCCTACAGAAGTTTGTGTAGCATTATTAGGTAAAAATCGTTCTAATAAAAGCTGATTTGTTGCGGTTGTAAAATTTCTATATGAGGAAGCAAAAACCGCTCGTAATCCCTCTTCTGAACCTGGATATTTAAACTGACCAAGACGAATATTTGCATGAAGAACACCTCTATATGTGATAGAAGCATCTGTTAAATAGTTCCCTGTTTTATGTCCAGCAGGACTTGTAATACCATCTTCACCAAATTCTGTCATAAAAAAGTAATCTAGCTTGTTATCTTTATCTATCATACCTCTCGCTGCAAGTCGTGCACGATTTACTTCAAATCCGGACTGAGAGTCAAGATCTGGAGCCACCATAACAAATGGAGTCTTATTAGTTCCAGGATTGACAACTGTTCCGTAATCTTTTTGATATCCAACTTGAATAAACCCCCAAAAATGAGGTTTATTATTTGTATTTTTAACTTTCTTTCCATCTACTTTTATCATAGATGCTTCTGTCCCTGCTATAGAGAGCCAATCTGCTGCGTTTAGACCAATGGATAAAATCGAAACTGCTGCGAGAGACATTACTAATTTATTTGTTTTTGTAACTTTCATTTTCTTAGCCTTATTTTATTTTTTTGTCACCACGAATTGCATCAACATCTAAACCAAATTGTTTAAAGTTACTACGTACTGAATGTTTTTCGTGAAGAACTTTTGAGTTGTAGTATCCCATTTTAGAAGCAGGTAAGAGACCTTTTTGTAAATCAAAATCAGCACGAGGTTGTGCATCTACATAGAGCATAATGTCTGCAGCTTCTTGATCTTTGAGTGTTCCACCTTGACCTAGAGGCATATTTGATTGCACCCAGGCTGCACCTTTATTAAGTTTACTTACACCTGATCCTGTGTTGTTTGCTAACCAATGTCCAGCTTTGTCTTGACCCCATAATGGAGGAAAAGATCCCATACCAGCGCCATCAGCACCGTGACACATAGCACATTTTGCTTCAAAAAGTTTTTGACCATTTACATAGTTTGCATGTGTTGCTTTTCTTTGAATTTTTGCAAATTTCTTCGCATTTTTTGCCCAACGATTTGAGTTGAGTGGGCTACAAGGTCTTTTTGTGTCCATTTTCATTGGCATATCAGTTGAGAGCCATGTAATGTATGTTGCCATAGCCATAGATGCTTTTGTATCTACAATAGGACGTTTGCCATTCATACTACGCATAAAACAGTTGTTGATTCTATCTTGAAGTGATTGTACTGTTTTTTCTCTTTTTGAGTAAGCTGGAAACGCAGTGGCAGTCCCTATAAAAGTACCTATTCCATGACCCGTACCAGGTTTACCATCATCACCTCTTAAATGACAACTAATACATTGCAGTTTATTACCTACTAAGTCTTTTGTAAGTGGATGTGTATCAGTATGAAGGAGTATATCCTCACCAAGTTTAACCATATTTCCAACTTCACCAGCTGGGTATGCTTTTGGTGCACTTGTTGGAACCTCTGATGCTCCTAAAGTAGAACCGGCTAAAGAAACTAAAGTAGCCGCGGCTAACGAAAGCCCAAGTATTTTCATTTTCATAATCTATCCCTTTTGTTGATATGAAAAATACTAACAAGTCTTGCGTAACTTTTGCGTAACTTTTAGAAGCCTATGCCGAATTATTTACAAATATATAGCTAAATGTGCTTCCTTTGCCCTTCTTTGTACTCACTTTTATCAAAATATTATACTTCTCGCAGATATGCTTTACGATACTCAAGCCAATTCCAAATCCACCTTGAATGGTATCTTCTCGATGATAACGTTCAAAAATACTCTGTGTATCTTTAATTCCAACCCCTTCATCTCTAACACTTAGCACAATCTTTGCATCTTTTTTTCTCAGTACAACATTTATCTTGGTATCACGAGGAGAATATTTAATCGCATTGGAGAGCGTATTGTCAATAATTCTCTGCAACTCTATACGGTTAATCTCAAAATAGATATCTTCTTCAATCTCTTTAACAATAGAGATATTTTTTGCCTTTGCCAAATCCTCAAAAACCTCAGCACGTTCAAGTACAAAATAAGACATATCCATATTTTCACTTCTGTACTCCACATGGTCATGCTTTATATGGTATTCAATATCATCATAAATGAGTATCATACTCTGCATACTACTAAAGAGTCTTCGCAGCGTTTTTGTCTCTTTTTGTGCCCGTAACAATTCAAGATTTAATTGCATGACACCTAAAGGAGTTTTAAGTTCATGCATAGCGTCATTAAAAAAAGTATTTAAGTAGCGATTGACCTTTTCCAAAGGACGCAAACTGATTTTAATGAAAAAAAGTGTCATAAAAAATACAATAGCACCTATTAACAAGGCAGCAATAACTGCTCGGAGATATATCTCTTTATAAGAAAACAATTGTGTAATAACAAGATATTTAGCATGCAATCTATTTGCGTTTAAAATAACCTTCGCATAAATGAGATTTTTCAGCGGCTTCATAAACTCTTGCAGTCTATGCTTGTGGCTTGAAGTACTAAACAAAAGCTTTCCCTTGGCATCATATAAATAAGCATCATAAAAAAGAGAGCGTGGAAAAGTAAAAACATGCTCCTTTGTACGTGAAAAGTCATAAATTGTTTTCTCTACTCCATAGGCATAATGAAGAAGATGCTGTCGCTGCGTTTGGAGATAACTCTTTTTTTCTACTGTAATATAAAAAAAAGCAGGCAGACTCACAATGATTATGATAAGCAAAGAGTATGCAAAAGCCAGCGTATAGATATACCGTTTATCTTTTTTTATCAACTCTGTATCCCAACCCTTTTTGATTACTAATGAGTTTGCTACTTGTTTTATCTCGAATCTTTTTAATACACATACGAATATCTGCTTGGGTGACCATCTTACACTCCCAAACATCTTCCCATAACTGTTTTGTAGGAATATACTCTCCAATATTTGCAATAAGATAATCCCATACCTTTTGCTCTTTAACTGTCAAAGAGATGACGTCCTCGCCTAAAAGAAGTTTCCCGGACTTCATATCATAAAAATAACCATCAACTAAAGATATTTTTTGTGCATTCGAGTGAAAATAGAAGAGTTTTAACACCTGTTCTATACGATACTGTAACTCTTTTGAAGCAAATGGTTTTCGGATATAGTCATTGCATCCTAGCTCATACCCTATACTCAAATTATCTATATCCGTTAAAGAGGTCATAAATATAACTGGTATTTCATTTCCCATTTCTCTTATACTTTTAACAATTTCATATCCATTTGTTCCAGGAACACGAATATCTAAAAGAAGCAATTGATAACTTTGAAAATGTATAGCATTCAGTGCCTCATCTCCATTTTCAAAACTCTCTACTTGGTATCCTAAAGAGTCTAAAAATTCATGAATAGTCTCTTTATAGTCAATATCATCTTCAAGTAAAAGTATTCTCATCGTATAATCACCTCCGAATCCGCATTGTTATTTTGTCTATTTTGCGAACCGATTTCATGATAGGCGTGTGTAGGCATTGTCATACTATTTTGTAAAGCAACAACAATATAGCCAAGTGGTTCATTTTCAAAATTTTGAATCTCAAAATAGCCATAAGAAACTTTATCTTTTATAAGGTAACCATAGCTTCCTAAATGCGTTAAATCTTCATTTTCTAAAGAACTAAGACTACTTTTATCGTACATATCATTGACAACAATGAATTTATCGTCTAATAGAGGATGCCCTTGCAGTGTTGTAGCAATACGCAGATATTTTTTATCTAAAAGAATAAAAAGAGCATAACCCTGTTTGGAAAGTTTTTTTCGTAGATGTTCAAAGTTTTCTATCACTTCAATAGAACCTTGAAACGCTCCATCTTTTATGATGGGAGAAATGGCTTTGATATTAAGACGTTTTCCAACCTCTATGGAAACTAGTGGTCTTTTCTGCTTTTTCACTTCTACCAATCCCTTACGAAAAGAGGCCAAAGGAACATCTGTAATGTTAAAATCCCAACTTCTTAAATAGGTATGGAGATTTTTATCATGTACCTGCACATCAAAGGCATAGCCTTGAAACGTTTTTATACTTTCTATCTTATGTTTTATAATTTTAAAAGAAGCTCTTCTATCATGCTTGTAAAATGTTTGTAAAAATGCTTTGTCTTGACTTAAAAGTAAAGAGAGTGAGAGCGCACGCTGTTCTTCTTCTTCAAGAAGGTTTTTTGTTAATTGCAGCGTAGTATCAAGAGACTGAATCGTCTCTTTTTGTGCATAAGAGACACTTAATGAGTAGACGAAATAAAAGGAGATAAGAATCACACTTATGGAAAAAATAGCAATAATTATATTTATTTTTTTCATAATTTTATCAAGTATTTGCATATATTTAGTATATCCAAATTTATACAAATTTGTACTTTAATCTGTTACAATAAGGCATGGAAAAAATATGCAAATAGTTACCAAAACATTACAAAATTTAGGTGTCGACAATGACACAGATATCAATCAATCACAACTCATTCTTCTTGGTCTTGATGAGAGCGATAAGCCAGAATGGACTACTTTATCTCTTGGTAAAGAACTCTCTGATGCGAGAGCGGAGCTTTTTGTCTTGCTCAATGGCATTGAAGATGAGGCGCTACAAGAAAAAGTGATCGCCAACTATAAGGCTCTGCAAAAGTTTAGAAAAGAAGAGAAAGAAACTGAAGAACCACTGTCCCAAAAAGGTGATGTCACGATCTACTGTGATGGTGGTTGCACACCCAACCCTGGTGAAGCAGGTTCAGGAGTCTCACTTTATCGAGACGGGAAGCTCTGTGAACTGTGGTATGGACTCTACGAGCCTATGGGAACAAACAACACAGCAGAACTTGGTGCACTGTATGAATCACTGCGTTTAGCACAAAAAGAAGCACAACATGCAAACGCAGTAGAGATAAAATGTGACTCACTCTATTCTATAAACTGCATTAAAACTTGGGCTGTTTCTTGGGAGAAAAAAGCTTGGACGAAAAAAGGTGGAGAGATTAAAAACCTTGATATTATCAAACAAGCTTACTACCTCTACAACGAGATTAAAAAAGATGTCAAACTCTCTCATATAAAAGCACACGCTGGATTTGAGGGTAATGAGCTTGCGGATAGAATGACAATGTATGCAATACAAGAAAAGTGTGAACCCTTTGTAAAATATACAAAAAAAATAGACGTAGCCGAAATTTTAAAGATGCGAACTGGTTAAAGGAGGGATTATGCTCTTGTATTATCAAACTGAAAAAGAGCACCTGCTTCATACTCTTTTATTAGAGTAGAAAAGCACCCTGCTATCTCTTTCATCGTTTCAATATTTGGCTCTATATATATCTTATTTTTTACTTTTTTCATCGTAATAATTTTTGCATCTTTCATCTCTTTTAAATGGCGTGAGATTGTCGGCAGAGCAAAATTAAAGTTTTCAGCTATTGTTGTTACACAAGTTGCTTGTGCAATAATATCACTACTTGGTTTTTCTTTATCAATCGAGCATGCATATCCACCAGTAAAAATATTTTTAAAAATTTTGAATCTAGTTTCATTGCCTAAGGCTTTGAAAATTTTTATTTTATCATCCATATCTAACATACTATATCCTCTCTTCTTATTTGAAATTATATCTAAAATACCTATTTAGTAATTTAAACAATTAACTTTAGTTTAAGTTATATAGCATAAACTTATACAATCAATTTAGCTAAAAAGCTAAACAAAAGGAATGAAAATGAAAAAAATGACAACAAAGGTACTACTTATAGCATTACTTGCATCAACAAGTTTGTTAATGGCAGAGCCTCTATCTAAAATGGCTCTTATCAAACCGGCACAAAAAGAGGTTGGGCAGATGAGTGCGCAAGAGCTTAAAAAGCTCCTTGATGATGGAGAAGATGTTATTGTTTTAGATGTTAGAGAAGCAAAACAGCGTGCTGAAGGTAACATTCCTTCAGATGATTTTAACAAAGAAAACTTCATCGCTATTACACGTGGGAACTTAGAGTGGAAGGTGCAAGACAAGATTAAAGATACTGATGCACTCATCGTGACATTTTGTCGTAGTGGTGGGCGTGGCGCTTTAGCTGCACAGGTGTTACGTCAATTGGGCTACAAAAAAGCAACAACACTCAAAGGTGGACTCAAAGGTTGGGTGAAAGCCGGTTATCCTATTCAAACCGGACTTGGTTTGATGGCACTTAAAAAAGCTAAGTAGAGTATTAGATGTATAAGTTTTTACTTTTAGCACTATCATTGCCTCTTATGGCAACAACAACCCACATTGAAACACAAAGCCTACTCTCACTTTTAGGCGGTGCCTTTGGTGCGGGTATTTTACTTACATTTACTCCATGTGTCTTACCTATGATACCCATTCTCTCAAGCGTCATAGCAGGACAAGGAGAGAACCTTACAAAAACAAAAGCCTTTGGACTCTCTTTGGCTTATGTTCTAGGAACTGCAATTACTTATGCTGTTATGGGTGCTTTAGCAGGAGCAACCGGTGATCAATTACAATCCTATTTCCAAAATATCTGGGTGATTAGTGCCTTTAGTTTTCTCTTTGTTTTGATGGCACTAGCAATGTTTGGTATCTTTGAAGTAGCGCTTCCAGCATCCCTACAAACAAAATTAAATAGTGTAAGTGGGAAGTTTAAAGGCGGTTCCTTTGTAGGAGTTTTTCTTTTGGGACTGCTCTCTGCACTTGTTCTTGGTGCTTGTGTTTCACCGGTACTTATCTCCTTTTTGAGTGTTGCAATTGCTACAAGTAATCCTCTTCTTGGGGCTGAAATGATGTTTTTTCTTGCTCTTGGGATGGGTGTTCCTCTACTCTTTGTAGGCATGGGCGCAGGCTATATAGTACCAAAAGCTGGTGCATGGATGGACAGTGTAAAATACATCTTTGGAACACTTCTTTTGGGTGTTGCAATTTTTATATTTTCAGAATTGGAACTTGTTTCTTCATTGTTGTTGTGGGGGATCTACCTTATAGCAATCGGTATCTATCTAGGTCTGTTTGAAATAAATAGTCAGCCCTGAAAAACCAAAAACATCCCTAT
>NZ_JALSKT010000021.1 GCF_026988655.1 Sulfurimonas sp.
AAAACTATTGAAAATACATAATGGATTTACTAAAAGTTTAAAGCTAAAGATGGTCGATGATTATTTAGTAAGTTATAAGAAAAAATGATTATTCAGACCCCAGTATTTTTCATTAAGCCAAAATTTTTGATTTTTCAAACAGCGTTACATCTACGCCAATTTCACTCAAATATATCGCCATGGAAGAGCCAGCAACTCCCCCGCCAATTATGCCTACTTTTAGATTATTTTTTTGCATATCCAAGAATCTCTACTATTTCATAAATGTCATCTACTACGGCATTAGGCTCATAAATATCAATCTTTTGCCCATAATTATACCCGTAACTCACCCCGATAGAGTCCATAGCTGCGTTTGAAGCAGCAATAATGTCATTTTTTGAATCCCCTATCATTACTGCGTTTGAGACAGAAATATCCATCTTTTTACATACATGAAGCAATGGCTCTGGATCTGGTTTTTTTTGCTGCAAGGAGTCCCCACCAATGTAGTATTCAAAATACTCATCAAGTGCCAAACCTTGTAAAATAGGTTCTACAAATGCGACAGGTTTGTTTGTCACAATTGCAAGTTTAAAACCTCGATCTTTCAAAGAGATAAGGGTTTTTATCACATTTGGATAGAGCTTAGTATGAATACAAACATTTTTCCCATAATAGTTTAAAAAGATATCTAAAGCCTTTTGAAACAGAGTTTCATCAAGAATTTCATCTACTTCACTCTTTCCTAACAAGGCACGCTTCACCAGTGTCTGCGCACCATTTCCTACCCATGAATGTACTAACTCTTGACTAAAAGGGTCTCTACTCAATGCTCTTAGCATATGATTGACAGCCAAGGTCAAATCAGGAACACTGTCAATTAAAGTGCCATCAAAATCAAAAATTATCACTTTTTTATTATAAATATTCAATACAAACCTCAAAATTAGATAAAAAATTATAACACCCATTATGTAAATCTCAAATGGGATTTTTAATTTAGAAAATAATATCATTTTTTCCTTAAGCTGTTCACGATTAGTCTGCTTTTTATAACCTCTTTTTGCTACAATAAGAACAAATCTTTTTTTGGTATCTTATTTGCTTAAATATAGACTAAGAAATACCAAAAATACATATAAACAAGGGTGTCTATGGCTGCAGAAAATGAAGATATAATCATTATTGAAGATAGTGATGCTGCTTTAGATTCTCAAGCAAGTTCTGAAAATAAAATAAACATTGACGATGAAGATGAAAAACAGAAAAAGATAATCCTCTTTGGGGGAATAACTGTCATAGTTGTTCTACTTATTGTTGTCACTGTTTTACTAATGATGTTTAAAAAATCACAAGAGCATAGCGCTATAAATCTTGATTCTATCGATGAAAAACTTCAAAAAAGCAACGTTCCTACCATTGAGCCAAGTAAACTAGAGAACATGATAGCAAAAGCCAATTATCTCTATGCCAATGGTTCAAAAGAAAAAGCACTCACACTCTATGAAAATATTGCACAATACAGTGAAGCGATCTCAGAGTATAATCTTGGCGTTGCACAATTTAAAGATAAACAATACAAAACTGCTTTAGAAACTTTTCAAAAGGCGATCAATAACAAAGAAAAAATATGTGTTAGTGCCATAAACGCAGCTGTATGTTCTTTGTATTTAAATGATAAAGAGAGTTTTCAATACTATATTGACCTAGCCTACGCCTACCTTCCTTATGAAATTGATTCGCCACTTTACTCTTACTACTATACACTTATACGATACTATAACAAAGATTATCTTGCTGCTCTTAGTTCACTCAAACACTCTACTTTAGAGACGTATCCGGAGACACAAAACCATCTTAAAGCAAAGATTAATGCACTCTATGACAATAACTATGATGCGCTTGATGCAATGGAAAAAATTGATGATGGTGAGGATGTTTTTTCTAAAGCACTTCTTTATGCTCGCATCGGTGATTATTCTCTTGCAGTTGAAAATCTTCAAAATGCCATCATTAAAAATATTCAGCCCGCAAAAGCACAACTAGCTCTTGGGCTTATCCAGCTCAAAGCTGGACATATGCAAGATGCAGCAATGCAAATAAAAAATGTCACAGATATGTTCCCTCTTGAAGTTTATAAGTCTTACCCTATTAGAGTAAAACTCAAAGATTCACTCTTTGATCCACAAAAAGCGCAGCAACTTTATCGTTCCAATATTCTTGAATCAAAAAACATTATCTACCAAAAGATTTTTTACTTCTCGCCTTATAAAATTTTTAATGCAAATCAAACCATTAGTTATATTCGAAAAGGAAATGCAAATATCTACATCGACAATGTAGAATCTGCACAAAAGTATCTCAAACGCAGTTCCTCTTCTTCAAGTGTGAATATAGGCGTCACAAGAGCCATAAAAAAGGCTCTTGCACTTAAAATACGTGAAGCAAACAAAGAGTTGCAAAAACTTATAAAAACACAGCCTAAACACTCTATACTTCATTATAATCTTGCACTAACATACGCACAACTTGGAGATATGAATAATGCATACAAACATTTTTTACGCTCTTACCATTTAGATGCAAAAAACTACCTCTCAGGCGTTTATGCCATTATGAGTGGACAACTGATCAACAAAGATACAAAAAAACTAAAATCTATCTTGCTAGATTCACTAGCTTTAGAAGAAAAAAGTGAAAAAATAGAGCTCTACAACACACTTCTGCATCTTAGTGCAAATAACTTTGTAGCAACTGTTGATTGGTTGGACAATACCTACAAACAAAGACCACTCTATCTAGCTCTTAATCATATTATAGGACTGCGTTTACATAACTATAAAGCAGCACAAAAAGCAGCAAATAAGCTTACTATTTTATTTCCAAATGATATTCTTCCTCATTTGATGTATATCGACAGTGAATTTTACAAACTCAAACCGGCAAAATATGCAGAGAAAGTGAATGAATACCTAAAAAAACAAAAATTTCATTTCAATGATTTGTATTTTGGTCCCTACATTACAAGATATCTTTATATTCAAGAAAATCTCATTACCGGTCAACTCTTCTACCTTCGTAAGCAGCTAAAAGATAAACTAGATACAACAAATGAATATACCCAAGAGATAGAAAGTGGACTAGCCCTTGCCTCTTTATATGACAAAGCATTTGAAGAGTCTTATACGCTTTATAACCACCTTATAGATGAACTCAAGGTTAGAGATTCATATACACTGTATCTTGCTGCAGTTGCCTCTACGGCTGCAAATCACCACGGTAATGCTATAGCACTATTAGAGCTCTCAAAGATGAAAAACAAAAGCTTTTATGAGAGTAGATATGCTTTAGCTTTACTGTATATGGAGATTCAGAACAATGAGGGAGCTACGATAGAGTTAAGTAGGATTTTAAAAGATGGATTTAGTTCTAATTATTTTGAATTTGACATCGACAAGGATAAACTGCTTTATCAAAAGCAGCATCCTCAAGAAAAATAAGAAGAGAGAAAAATAAGCTTATTTTTCATTACCTTCATCATCTCGATTCATTGACTTATCTTCCTTCAACTCCTCTTCAATGCTTTCTGGTGCTCCCGCAACTTTTGATTCTATACCATTTTCTTTTTCAAATGCAATGATAATGTCACGTACTTCTTCACCTGTAATGTTTTCTTTTTTGTACAGAAGTGCCACCATATCTTCAATAGCACCTTTATACTCTTCTAAACGAGCAACAACAGTAGCATAATGTTCATCTAAAGAAGTTTTTATGTACTCATCCATCTCTTGTGCCATTTTATCACTGTATTCACGAGAAGATTGTTGTGCTCCACCTAAAAATGATTGGCGAGATTTTTCTAAGACCATTAAACCAGCTATATCACTCATACCATAAGTCTGAACCATAGATTTGATAATATCAGTCGCACGTTCAAGGTCATTACCAGCACCTGTTGATATCTCTCCTATGAACACTTGTTCAGCTGCACGTCCACCAAGAAGTACATCCACTTCTGCCCACAGCTCATGCATTTGCATCATAAATTTATTTTCTTCTGGAGTATTAAGCGTATATCCAAGAGCAGCTAGTCCGCGAGGAACTATAGAGACTTTAGAAACTTTCTTCGCTCCATTCGTTGTCTCTGCTAGTAAAGCATGACCACTTTCATGGTAGGCAACTATCTTTTTCTCTTTTGGATTAATACGGCGAGATTTTTTAGCAAGTCCTGCTAAAGCTCTCTCTACAGCCTCATACATATCTTGTTGTTTTACAGATTTTTGACTTTTTCTTCCTGCAAGAAGAGCTGCTTCATTGATAATATTTGCCAAGTCAGCTCCTGCAAGTCCAGCTGTAAGACGTGCGATTTCTTCTAAATCTACATCTTTTGCAATCTTCACATTTTTCACATGCACTTTAAGTATTTTTATACGACCTTCAAAATCAGGTTTATCAACTAAAACCTGTCTATCAAAACGTCCTGGACGTAACAGTGCCTGATCTAGAATCTCTGGTCTATTTGTTGCCGCTAAAATAATAACAGGAGTATCTGTCCCAAAACCATCCATCTCTGCAAGGAGTTGATTGAGCGTTTGTTCTCGCTCATCATTTCCACCCATCACACCACCAGCCGCACGACTTTTACCAATCGCATCAATCTCATCAATAAAGATAATACTTGGAGCATCTTTTTTTGCTTGTTCAAACAAATCTCTTACACGAGCAGCACCAACGCCCACAAACATTTCAATGAAACTTGAACCACTAACTGAGAAAAATGGTACCTCTGCTTCACCTGCAACTGCTTTAGCAAGTAAAGTTTTACCAGTACCGGGTGAACCTACAAGAAGGACACCTTTTGGAATCTTTGCACCAATTTCCACGTAACGTCCAGGGTATTTTAAAAAGTCAACAATCTCTTGTACTTCTTCTTTTGCTTCTTCAACACCAGCTACATCATCAAATTTTGTTTTTGGCTTTTCAGAATTAATCAGTTTTTTAGAGTTGCCCATACCAAGCAGTCCACCACCCATACTTTTTTGCATTCTACCTGCAAAAAACATCCAGATACCTATGATAATTAAAAAAGGAAATAACCATCCAAACATCTCAGTAAACCAGTTTGTTTCACTAAATCCAGTATAATCAATCCCTTCTTTGTCAAGAAGTTTTACTAATTCAGTATCACCCTTAACTATTCGAGTTGTATAGATTTTTGTGCCATCAGAAGACTTTGCACGAATATAACTCTGACCAATTTCCACTTTTTTAATGCTTTTAGATTTCACTAAAGATTTTAATTCTGAATAATCAACAGGTTGAACCTTTGCAGTAGCTGTTCCCATTGCAGAACCGTTCGATCCCGCTCCATCGCCAACCATTACTTTAAAAAGTAATATAACTACAACTGAAAAAATTGCAAAAGTTATTAAGGGATTCTGATTAAAGAAATTATTGTTATCGTTTTTATTATTATTTTCATTATTTGCCATACTATTTCTCTTTGCTCTCTTTTGTTTTTAAAACTAAAGTAACCCATTCGTCCTGAGCTATTTTTTCTATTATTTCACAATCTTGATAATATCTCAAGACTTTTTTTTCGTATTTATCCAAGATACCAGATAAAACAAGTATCCCATCCCCAGCCAATGCTTTTTTTAAATCATTTGCGATAAATGTCAAAACATCAGCTACAATATTAGCCACTACAACATTATACTTTTGGGACAAGTTTGATGCAGAACCTTCCCATATTGAATGAAATTCTAAGTCATTAAGTTTTGCATTTTTTATAGAGTTTTCAACTGAAACCGAGTCAGTATCACAAGCATCTACAACTCCACCAAGCTTCATTGCAGCCATACCAAGGATCCCGCTTCCACAACCTACATCTAAAACTTTATCACCAGGTTTTACATACTTTGATATTGCGCGTAGTGATGCTGCAGTTGTAGGATGATGCCCTGTTCCAAATGCTAATGCAGGGTCAATAGCAATGTTAATCAAATCAGGATGTTTATCTGTCCAAGTTGGATGGATGTAGAATTTATCAATAGCAAGTGCTTGAATACTATTTTTGTAAGACTCAACCCAATCACTATTTTGAAGTTTTTTTTGCTCAAATTCTATCTCAATATTTTCGTGGAGTGCTTTTTGTAAAGCTTCTGTAAACTGTTCAAGTCCCCAAACGATAGTCTCAAGTTCTTCTTCACTTCTAATGATAAAACCATCATTAACTTCTTCAAAACCTACGGGCAAAGTGTCCGCTAAAAAGTCTGCATAAAGTTCATGATGTGAAGATACTTTTACACTAAGCTCATAATAATGCTCTTGCATTATTCACTAACACCCATCACTGCACCTAGTTTTTCTTTCAACACTTGAGGTGTAAAAGGTTTTACGATGTAGTTGTTAACACCGGCTTTAAGCGCTGTGATAACCTCAGCTTTTCCACCCTCAGTTGTTACCATGATAATAGGTGTATCTTTAAAACGCTCATCAGCACGAACTTTTTTCACTAATTCAAGACCATTCATCTCTGGCATATTCCAGTCAGTTATCAACATGTCAATATCTGGATTAGCATCCATTTGTGCCCAACCCTCAACACCGTCCGCACCTTCTAAAATGTCTTTATAACCAAGACGAGCCAATGTATTTTTAATAATACGACGCATTGTAGAACTGTCATCAACAACAAGTAATTTCAATTGAAATCCTTTTATATATAATTTGCAAATTTAATAAGTAATAATAGCTAAAATCTGTTTGTTTTTCTATTAATTTAATAGTTTGAACATTTTAGCTAAGTCTAATTTTCCCTCATAGTACGCTTTACCTATGATAACACCATCCACTTCATTCGTCTTTATAAGTGCCTTAATATCATCTTCATCTTTAACACCACCACTTGCAATGGTACTAATGCCACTTGCTCTTGCAATATCTAGGGTAAAATCTACATTCACCCCACTAAGGGTTCCATCTTTACCTACATCGGTACAGATAATCGCTTCAACTCCTGCATTGGCAAACTCTTTAGCTAAGTCAGTTGCCCTCATTGAGCTGACTTCGCCCCAACCTTCAACAGCAACATAGCTATCAATAGCATCAATTCCAACTGCTATGGGATATTTAGCCGCCATATCTCTTACAAATTGTGGATCTTTTACTGCAATTGAACCTAATATAATTCTATCAATCCCAATTTCAAGCATCTTTTGAATTGTAGCTTCGTCACGTATACCACCCCCAAGTTCAAGCTTGACACTAGAGTTTTTTCTTATTTTTACAATTTGCTCAAGGTTTTTTGGCTCACCTGCAAAAGCACCATTTAGATCAACTAAATGTACCCACTCAGCACCCATTTCTTCAAACTTTTTTACAAGTTCAAATGGTTCGTTTGAGTATATTTTTGCACTATCCATCAAGCCTTTTGTAAGGCGTACTGCCTGTCCATCTTTTAAATCTATCGCTGGGTATAAAGTCATGTCATTTTTCCTTTTTTATTTTATCATCAGATTTAGCAAATAAGTTATGCAACTTTTCTTTCAAATTATCAAAATTTTCATGCGAAAAGCCAAATGGCGCTGTAGGATATGCTATTTTATAAATCTGATTTAAAATAGCTTTATCATTCTCTTTTGATTTAAAACTGGAACAATCTAAAAACTCTTCAATACACCTTTTTTCCTTCGCTGGAATACTTGCAAGTATGAATGACTCAAGATATCCACATTTTGTTTTTGGATCACACATGATAAAATAATCTGCAGAATCTTCTAACTTTAAGTTTTTAATTATTTTTTCAATCTCTCTCTGAGTATTACTATATCCACCGTAAAGTCTATCATTCTTTTCATAATCTGCATCTAAAACAAAAAGAATTTTAGAAATATTTTCTAATTCTATATCGTGTTGTAGTTCTTTATAATTTGTATCATCAATTTTAAAAAAATTACTTTTACTCTTCATTCCAAAAAACTTTACTCTCTCTATGTCAAGTTGTAAATCTTTAATGAGCAAATTTAATAATTCTTCATCAGCTGATTTTCGACTTTTACCTTCATGAAATATAGCAACTTTTTTTACCATCCTCGAACCTCATGTTCTTGTTTAATAGCATTAAAAAAAACATCACTTTCGTATATTCCTGCTTTAATGGAATCATCTTCCATCCTTTTAAGCTGTGTAAAAGTTACTTCACTCTCTTGTAAATTTTGTGCTACACGAGAAAAAGATTTTATACACTCTTTAGAATGTGTTGTTGCAAATACTTGAACATTTAATTCTCTAGATATTTCTAAAATCACCTTCCATAAATCATCAAATAATGTGTAATGAATACCATTTTCCACTTCATCCAAATAAATTACATTACCTTCGTTTACACTCAATGCAAGTACAATTGAAATAAAATGTTTAATTCCATCACCATATTCATTTAAACTATAATACTTCCCATCTTGTTTCAACATCATTTTGTTCTTAATAATATCAATATCAGTGACTCCAAATGTCTTATCTAAAATCTTTATAATTATTCCATGCTTATCGTCCAGTTTCAATGTATCTATCATATCTTTTAAACTGAAATTATCACTATTGCACGGTGTTATAAAGTTTGTATTTATAATAAGAGGTGGATTGTTTTTTTGGTAAATAGTATGAAAATATTTGTTTTCATGAAAAGAAGAAATTTTATTATTATTACTATAATAAGACCAATTATTGTATTTATACTCAGGTAATATAGAATCTTCATCTAAGGTTATTTTAAATCTATCATTTAAAACAAACATAGCTTCTTTGTAAGTTGGAAGTTTTGTTTCGCTTTTAATCCATGCAGTGTAAAATTCGACACTTTCTCTGTTTTGCTGAATAGTAATTAATGTTTTAATAATTTCAAAAAACTGCCATTCTTTATCAATCCTACTAGCGCCAAAATTACGAGTAAACTTATTACTACTTAATAGCCTACTTGCATAATTAGATATAATATAACAGCTCTCTAAAAAAGCAGTTTTTCCAACATTATTCTTCCCACCAACAAGGTTCACTCTTTGAAAACCTTTGGCCTTAAAGTTTTTAAAGCATTTAAAATTTTCAATTTCTATTGTTTTAATAAAGTGTTCACTCATTGGCTTCTCCTTATGATTTTTTACAAGTTAATAAAATTTTCTAAAATATGCAAACCATTTTTATGGCTTTTTTCTGGATGGGGCTGAATACCCATGATATTTTTATGAGCAACGGCAGAAGTAAACTTATAGCCGTAAAAAGTCTCCCCAATGATGTCATCTTCATTTGCACATACAACATGGTATGTATGCACAAAATAGAGATAATGTTCATCATCAAGATTTTTAAATAAAGGATGTTCTTTTGTAAACATTCTGTTCCAACCCATATGAGGTACTTTTAATGGCTCATCAAATTTTATAGTATCAAAATGTTTTACTTTTCCTTTTATAAGACCAAGTCCCTCATATTCTCCAAACTCTTCGCTACTCTCAAAGAGAAGCTGCATTCCTAAACAGATGCCAAGCATTGGTTTGCCTCTTTGAGCAAATGCTTTTATAGCCTCAACCATATCACGCTCACGTAGATGCTCCATCGCATCACCAAAGGCACCTACGCCAGGGAGAATTAATTTCTCATATTCATGAAACTTTTGAGGATTGCTCTCAACTACAGTTTGGCACCCTAATTTTGCAAAAGCATTTTGCACACTCGCCAAATTTCCCATATTATAATCAACTATTGCTATCATTATTCATCAATCTTTAATTTTGTAAATTTTATATAAATAGCTAAACTTACTATAAGAACGCCAACACCGCCGATAATATACATTGCATAAAGCAGTTTGTTTGGATCTGTTATGGCAAATTTAAACACCAGCATCAAAGCTTCTATTGAAAGTGCAATAATAATGGAGCCTAAAAACCTGACCATAGTTTTATGCGGTCCTGAGATATCATGCTCTTTATATCGTCCTAAAATCTCTTCTTCAATCAAGGTCTTAGAAAGATCAAATATCGCTAAAGAGAGTGTCAGTAAGATAGTTGCTTCAAAAACATCTTTGACTTCAAATCCAGAGGGATTAAATCCATAAGAGAAAAAACTCTCAATCCCTTTAACAAAAAGTAATAAGGCGATACCCACCAAAGCTATAGAAAAAGAAGCATAAGCATATTTAAAGAACTCTCCAAAAATTTGGTCATATTTACTAAGCTGAGAAACTTTTAAAACCTCATCCAGTGGTATATCTAAACAAGCAACATATTTAAGGTTTTCATTCTCATCATAAATTGGAGCAGATGCAGTAACTGTGAGTTCACCTGTAATCAAGGATGGATATGGATCAGTAATGGTACATCGCTCTTCTCTTACCGCACGATAATAATAAGCACGGTCAGCACGAATTTTTCCTACATCATTCTCGTTGATCCCTTGCTTTGTATATGTTGGACTAACTTGAACACCTTTTGCATCTAAAAGATATACACCATCACTATTTTCCAAATCTGCTTTGATTTTCAAAAGGTTTGGTATAATCATCTCTTGTGTTAAAGATGGAAGTCTATTTGGTATATTTTTTGAAAAAAGATAACAAAAATATGCCCTCGCTTTTGTTCTTCCTTCAGCAAAATGCTTAATATCTACTGGTACCATACATCTCCTCCCTCTTTATTTTTTTATTTTGAATTATATCCAAGAGATTATAACAAAAAGATAATTTTATCTTTGATATAATACGAGCAATGAATAAACCAATCAAAAAAATTGCAATTGTAAGACTCTCAGCACTTGGGGACATTGTAAATAGCGCTGTAGTGCTTCAATTTATCAAACAACACTTTCCAAACGCAGTCATAGATTGGATAGTAGAAGAGGCTTTTAGTGATATCCTCTTGTCCCATCCAGACATTGACAATGTTTATGCTATTAACCTTAAAAAACTAAAAAAAGAAAAAAGTCTCGGCTTACTTTATAAAAATATTTCAAAACTCAAAGCCCTTGATCACTATGATATTATTATCGATATACAAGGGCTAATCAAATCTGCCATAGTTGCAAGAATTTTGGGTAAAAACACGCATGGTTTTGATAAAAATTCTATACGAGAACCTTTAGCTGCACTACTCTACAAAACAACTTCAAAAATTCCTTATCAAGAGAATGTTGTTAAACGCAACGCTTTTGTTGTAGCAGATGCACTAGGATTTGAAATTAGTGATGCAATGATTTTAACTAAAGAGGCTATCTTTCCTATAACAAAAAATTTCGAACTTTTAAGTGATAAAAAAAATATTGCCTTAGTTATTGGGGCTTCTTGGGAATCCAAAATATATCCAAAAGAACTTGTCGCTAAAATTTGCAATGAACTACAAGAACAGTGTTATATTATTTGGGGGAATGAGAAAGAAAAAAATGAAGCACAATGGATCGTAGAGCAATGCAAATTTGCCACGCTAGCCCCTTCTTTAAAACTCCATGAGCTTGTCTCTTTTATCTCAAATATGGATTTACTTATAGGTAATGATACAGGTCCAACGCATATGGCTTGGGCACAAAACATTCCCTCTATCACCTTGTTGGGTCCAACAAACAAACGTATGATTTATGAAACACCAAAAAATATTGGTATAAAATCACACTCAGAAGTTAATATCTTAAAAATTAATAAAAATGATTTTTCAATTCGAGATATTCCTTATGAAGATGTCGTAAAAAAAGCAAAGGAATTACTCTACGATGGGATATAAAGCACTTTTAATATTAGAAAAAATCCTTATGGCTCTGCCTGCAAAAGCAAGAAAAAGCTTTTTTACCTTTTTAGCATATGTAGCTTATCTTGGAGCAAAAAAATATAGATGCATTGTCAAACAAAACCTCAACTATGCTTTTGATAATTCTATGAGTGAAGAAGAGATAAAACACATTACAAAATACAGCTTTAAAAACCTACTCTATAACTTTTTGCACCTTATGGAATTTCGACATATGTCAAAAGCTGATTTAACTAAAAAAGTCACTGTAAAAAACAAAGAGATAGTCGATAAAATTCATCAAGAAGAACGTGCTATCATTTACATTGCTTCACACTACTGTGCATGGGAACTTGGAGCTGTGAGTGTTGGTCACTTTTTAGAACCTCTTACAGGGGTTTACAAAAAAATGAAAAACAGCGAATATGAAACTTGGCTTTTAGATGCAAGATCGAGATTTGGTAATACAAACCTGGAAAAGAGCAACGTCATCAAGCCGCTTATCAAACTTATAAAACAAGGCAAAGCAAGTGGTATTCTTATCGATACAAATATAAATAAGAGAGAAGGTCTTGTCATTAATTTTTTAGGTAAACCATTAAGACAAACTTCATCTCCAGCATATTTAGCTAGGAAGTTTAATGCTGCCATTGTTCCCATTAGTATCCGAACTGATGATGAAGAGCATTATGAGCTTATAGTGCATGATGAAATTCCAGTTGAGAGAAGTGAAGATGAAGCAGCAGATATTTTAAAAGCAACACAATTACAAGCTAATTGGCTTAGCTCTATTGTTACAAAAGAGCCAAAGTTTTGGTTTTGGCTGCACCGAAGATGGAAAGGCGATAAGCCAGAAATATACAAAAGCTGCGTTTAGCCCTTTTGCTCTGTTGTGCACTCTTTTGAGCGTGCTTCAAAAAGCTTTAAAATTGTTAGGAAAAAGGCAGTAATAGCCGGTCCTAAAATCATTCCCCAAAAACCAAAAGTTGTCAATCCTGCGATAATAGCAAAGAAAATTACAAGTTCATTGAGTTTTGTATCATCCTCTTTTAGAAGTTTTTTATTAATTTCTTTAATAATTAATGGCTTGATAAATGTGTCAGCTATAATTGAAATCACAACAATTGAATAAACTGCAATGAAAATTGCATGGTTATTATTTCCCATAGAAAACTCATAAATCATAAATGGCAGCCACATAACCATCCCGCCTATCACTGGGATCAATGAAGCAAAACCATACATAATACCAAAGAGTAAGCCATTATAACCCATAAAAGAGAGCGCAATACCAAAGAGCGCACCCTCAAACATTGCCGTGGCAATAATCGAGTAAAAGACTACACTCATAACAGAAGAGAGTTCACGCACAAGAAGGGTACTATCTTCAACTGACATTTGAACAATTCTTTTTAAAAATGTCACAATCGTTGTACCATTATATTGCGCAAAAAAGTAAAAAATGATTACCAAAAAAGCATTTTTTACAAAGCCTGCACTAAAACTACCTATTTTTGTTGCCATAGCCAAAATAAAAGTCGTGATAGTGTTCATATCCAGATCTTTTAGGGTATCTGAAAAATCTGGTTTGATAAACTGTAAATATTCAGGTGGAGTAGCGATGAAATTTTCAATGTAATTTTCAATATGTTGTAGTGTTCCAGGATCAAGGTTATTGAGCTTTATTGTAAGGTTTGCTAAGAAATAACCAAGTGGCGCAAAGAAAAGTGCAGCAAGTAAAAAACTCGAAACTAATGCTGCAGCAAGTTTTGAGTGAAAGACTCTTTCAAAATACTCTTGTAGCGTTGCTGTTGAAACTGCTAAGAGCGCAGCAATTGTCATAACCATTAAAAATGGTGCATACAGTAGATACATCCAGTAAAGTGCAATAACAAATAAAATTGCAGTAAAGTATTGTGCTTTCATTAAAAAAGTGTCCCGTCTTCGTTTGCATTTTTGATGTTTAAAACATCGTAAGTTGCTGGTGTTGCACGTCGTCCTTTTGCTGTCCTCTCCAGGTAGCCATTTGCAAGTAAATATGGTTCAAGCACATCCTCAACCGTTCCCTCATCTTCACTAAGCGCTGCTGCAATTGTGCTTAAACCCATAGCCCGTCCATTAGAACTTGCAAGTAAGGTCAGTAAACGTAAATCCATCTCATCAAAACCATGAGAATTGATGCCAAGCTCATCTAAAGCGTATTGTGTGCGCGTATGATTTATATGATCTTCATCAGCAACTTCTGCAAAATCTCTTACACGACGCAGTAAACGCAGTGCAATCCTTGGTGTACCACGACTGCGTTTAGCAATCTCAATCGCCGCTTCTTTGGCTATTTCACGTTCAAGTTTGTTTGATGCTTGCATGATAATACGGGCAAGTTCATCATTTGCATAAAAGTTCATACGAAAACTCATACCAAATCTATCTCTCAAAGGATTTGAAAGCATTCCAGCACGTGTTGTCGCACCAATAAGTGTAAATCTCGGCAAATCAATCTTTACCGTTTGCGCAGCAGGTCCACTACCGATGATGATATCAATACGATAATCTTCCATTGATGAGTAAAGTATCTCTTCAACAGCAGGAGAAAGACGATGGATCTCATCTATAAAAAGTATGTCACCCTCTTCTAGATTGGTCAAAATTGCTGCTAAATCACCACTTTTTTCTATCATTGGTGCTGCTGTCACTTTGATATTTGCATTCATTTCATTTGCAATAATAAGAGCAAGTGTAGTTTTTCCAAGCCCAGGAGGACCGTAAAACAGTACATGATCAAGTGCTTCATCTCTTTTTTTAGAGGCTTCGATAAAAACCGAAAGATTTTTCTTTATCTGCTCTTGTCCAATGTATTCGCTCCAAGCATCAGGACGTAGCGTTACTTCACTACTTTCATCCTCAAGAGAAAATGTTTCTATATCTACAACTCTATCCATTAGTTTTTCTCATTAACATTAATAGGTATGTTCCTCTGTTGGAAATTTTTTATTTACAACTTCATCAGCATAATCTGCCAAAGCATCTTTTACTAGCGTCGCTCCATCAAGGTATTTTTTAACAAATTTAGGAGTAAATTCTTCAAACAATCCAAGCATATCCGAAAAAACTAAAACTTGTCCATCCACATCTGCACCTGCTCCTATCCCTATAACAGGGATAGAGACTGCTTGTGCTACTTCTTTGGCTACATCAGCTTTCGTGCCCTCAATCACCATACAAAATGCACCTGCACGCTCAACCGCCTTGGCATCTTCAATGATTGAAATTTTCTCCTCTGATGTTTTTCCTTTTACTTTATAGCCACCCTCACTTCTCACAGACTGAGGAAGTAAACCGATATGACCACAAACAGCAATACCATTGTCACTCAAATGTTGAATAACTTCAGCCTTTTCTACTCCACCCTCAATCTTCACACAATCTGCCTGTGTTTGCTGAAAAATCTTAATTGCGTTTTGCAATGCTGTCTCTTTATCTATATATGTTCCAAAAGGCATATCACAAACAACAAAGCTATTTTGTGCTCCCATGCATACTGCATTTGTATGATATATCATTTGATCAAGTGTTGCAGAGATTGTATCACTTTTACCTGCGAAGCTCATATTTAAGCTATCGCCAACTAAAATCATATCTGCACTTTCACTCACTAACCTCGCAAAAAGTGCGTCATAGGCAGTAATCATAACCAAAGGCTTTAAGCCTTTAGACTTTTTTATAGAAGAAATTGTCAATTTTTTACTCATTTGAATACTCTTTTATTATTAATAAAAGTATTTTAACTAAATATTGCTATAATTTGGACTATATAGGAGAATTATTTTATGGGCATAAGAAGTGATTTAGATGCAAACTTTGATTTTGAAATAGTTGACGAGTTTCTAGACCACTATTCAATGATGGTTGAAAGCATGGAAGTTATGATAATTGACCTCTCAAAACCAAATATGTACGTAAGAAGTATCAATGAACTTTTTCGCGTATTTCACAACATCAAGTCTGCTTCTGGATATTTGCAAATAATGTCTATGAATAAACTTGCTGCGTTTGTAGAAGACGAACTTGAAGCCTTGAGAAAAAAAGAAACTCCTGTCAATCAAGAAACTATAGACTGGCTCCTTGAAGTCAGCGATATGTTTGCAACATGGCAAGATGATTTGAAACTTGATAATGAACTCAGCAAAATAAACTTCTCTTTATTTAATACACCTGATTTGGATAAAAAACAATAATGAAAAACTTAGTAGCATACATTACTTCCGGATATCCGGAAAAATCTTTTACAATAGACTTGAGCCTAGCGCTTGGAGAAAATGGCGTTGATACACTAGAACTTGGTGTTCCCTTTTCAGACCCCGTTGCAGATGGACCACTCATAGAAAAAGCAAATCATAAAGCTCTTGAACTCGGTTTTAAATTTAAAGACCTAATAGAAATTTCAAAAGAAGTAGCACCACATGTAGATACTTTATGGATGGGATATTTTAACAGCTTTTATCAACAAAATCTAGAAAAACTTTTACCTTTAGCAAATGAGATAGGTGTTAACGGACTTATTATTCCTGATGTACCACATGAAGAAGCTCTTGCGTATACAAAACTTTTTGATACAAACAATATGGCAAATATCTCTTTTGTTGCACCAACAGATACCGAGCAACGTATAAAAGAAGTAGTCACTGATGCAAAAAAATTCATCTATATGGTTGCCTATACAGGGATCACAGGTTCTGGAGCAGCAGAAGACTTACAGCCCTTTTTAGCTTCTATAAAAAAATATTCACAAACGCCTGTCTATGTTGGATTTGGTGTTAATGAAAAAACAGCTAAAGATAAGGTCAAAGGTGCGGATGGTGTTATCGTCGGAAGTGCTTTTGTCAACATTTTATTAAAAAATGAACTCTCTTATACTCAAAAGATTGATCAGTGTTGTGAACTTTCAAGAATGATCAAAAACGAAATCAATTCCTAATTTCAAAAAGCACTAAAAGTGTTTTTTGAAAAAAGCTGTCATTGTCATCGCTTATCATTAAAAACTTATTTTTTCCTATTTTAGTCAAGCCCTCAAAGTTATCAATATGCCAACCTTTAGAAGAATCAAACAGAGCTAAAAGCTCACTTTTACATACATGATGCGTATCACAGTCATTCAAATCAACTGAAACAAGTGAAGTTTTTCTTCTTCGTGTTAAATAATTAAAATTTCGTAAGAGTACTAAAATTTTTGTATCATTAATAAATTCCAACCCCGTAACACTCCCTTTAGCCTTAAATTTATAAATATCATGTTTGGTATAAAGTCTATGGTAACTCTTATTTACATTAATCAATGGTTTTTCAGGTGCTGTTACAACGCCATACAGATAGTTAAAGGTCACTGATTCAAGACCTTTATTTTCACTTTTATAGTTATCTAATTTTTTGAGTTTGTTATTTATTTTGATACTTTTGATTTTAATACCATCTGTTGTATATAAATCTACACGATGCTTTCTCTCAAATGAGATAAGTAAATCATCTCCCATAAAATCAAGCCCTTCTGAGTCATAAGAATCTAACTTTTTCCCATTTTTCGTTTGTAAGCGATACGCTTTCGTAAGGATTAGTTTGTCAATTTTTGAGTTTTTTACATCTATAGAAAAAGTATACAAGTAACCTTTATCACCTACAGCGTAAACAACACCATTTCTATAAGCAAGACCAGAGAGTTCTGAGACTTTTACGCCATTAAGTGCCTCGATGTGAAGCAGTTTAGCATCAAGAACCTTTATTTTATTGTCTGTGGAAGATTTATAATGAAAAGGTCTTATATCAAACGCAGTAATCTGTGCTACTGCGTTTAGAACAAGAAGAGTGAAAATAAAAATCAGTTTTAGCATTTATTCGCTTGCGTTAATATCGCTAAGTTTTGCTACTGTAACATCACTTTGGAGCATTAAATCTAAGCCATCCGTAAACTCAAGATACTCTTCATACGTCAAAGGTAACCCAATAGAGTTAGCGTAAGCATAATAGTCTTTTTCGTCTAACTTATTTATATCAACATCTTGTGTCATATGAAGTAATTTTGTGGATAAGCTCGTATCTACAAATTTTTTAACTTCATAATCATCTACATAATTGTGTTTGTATTTAGCAAAAAAATCTTTTACCCACTGCGTTTGTGAACATTCATATATTCCCAATCTTTTTACATTTTCTTTAATAGATGCAAGTCTTTTATCGGTGTAAGTTGAGTTATAAAATGATTCATCCCAATTAGGATTTACATAATCACAAAAATCAATATCTTCAGCTAAAACCCAGTTTTTACCAAGAAGTTGCAGTTTTGGATTTTGAGCTGTACAAAAATTTTCAGCCATTTTCAAACCTTGAAAGTTTGATTCTAAATCTGCATAGGGAAAAACA
Source organism: Sulfurimonas sp. (assembly GCF_026988655.1). Lineage (GTDB taxonomy): Bacteria > Campylobacterota > Campylobacteria > Campylobacterales > Sulfurimonadaceae > Sulfurimonas. The sequence continues at coordinate 18,168 of NZ_JALSKT010000021.1, forward strand.
CCTACAGCAGAAAGACCGATTATGCCATTTTCCATCTTCACACCCCACTTGACACTCAAAGCTTCTGCCATAGTAGGAGAGTTTTCGTCTAAATATTTCAAATCCAGAACCCAAGAAATTACTTAATTTATCTGTCCAAAAATAAACACCACCTACATTCACCACTACATCAAGTTTTGAAGGTACTCCAAAAATTTTTAATTTAGGCGCATAGATACTATGTAAAACATAATCATCGAGCGATTCCCCCTGACGTGGAATCTTGTCTATCTCAGGATTATCCTGTGCCCATATCTCCAAGTCAGCATTAAGTGCACCAACACGCTTAATGAGATAATTATTGCTACCTAATTTTTTCATTATAGTCATAGCAGCTTCTTCACAACTTGGTGTATCCCATTTTTTATTTACACTTCCAAGTGCATCATCAATCGCTGCGTTTAGATATTTGTTAAAAGGCTTTGAAGAGTCTTGTATCTCACCTCCCCATGCATAATAATTATCTACTTCACCTGCATTTAGCGAAGTTGTAAAAAGTAGAAAAAAAGTAAGTAAAAATAATGACCTAATATAAGAGTTTTTCATATTAATTCCTATTAAATTATATATATTTAAAAACATAATTATAACCAAAATTTATATAAAAAGAGATAAAAGTAAGAAATGGATGGTCTCCCCACGAGGACTCGAACCTCGAGCTAGGCCTTAGGAGGGCCCTGCTTTATCCAGTTAAGCGATAAGGAGATATAGTGAGATTTATGAAAAACTAAAAAGAATTAAGTTTTTCATAACTTTTAATATTTATCTTAGATTTTAAAAAGTGTAACTAGCACCAGCAAAGATACTTGGGCCATGAGGTCCTTCGATAAGCGAACCTTCATATTCTCCTACAAATGCCCAATGCTCAGTGAAAGCATACTCAAACCCCACAGCATATGCAAAGCCATTGTTTGTTCCACTAATATCATAATCAGAAATTTCTTCTTGCTCAATTTCCCAGCCTATTTTTCCAAATATCACATACTCTTCATTAATATGATAGCCATAAAGCAAGTCAAGACCATAACTATAATAATCTGCATCAGCAGTGATATCTTCTTCGCCAACAACACTTTTTTTCACTCTAGTCTGCGCATAAGAAAAATCTAATTCCGCTGCAAAACCATAGCCCATTCGATAACCTACATCTATGCCAATACCTCCACCAGTATTACCACTAAGTTTTGCTTCAGGCTCAGTGCCTTTTGCTTCTTCTGTAAAATTATCCCCAAGAGTAAGTAAACCTTTACCTACGATATAAAGATTGCCTTCTTTATGATGTTTTGCCTCAATATGCGTACGAGAACCTTTTTCTAAGCTCTTTTCTTCTTCTGCATATGCTGCACTAGAAAGCACAAAAAGACTAGAAAAAGCTAAAAAATATAAAAATTTCATATTAATGTCCTAAATTTAGAATTACAAACGACATTGTAGTATAGAGTATATATAAATATAATTAAAAATTGGGATTTTTTTATGATGAATTGGTTGCGGAAACAGGATTTGAACCTGTGACCTTCGGGTTATGAGCCCGACGAGCTACCGAACTGCTCTATTCCGCGACGTTTATAAGATTAATTCAAGATTTTAAAAGTGAAGTAAAATTGTTGTAGTTCTGTTTATAGTAATGGTGCGCCCGACACGATTCGAACGTGTGACCGCTGGTACCGCAAACCAGTGCTCTATCCAGCTGAGCTACGAGCGCACACCATCTCTAATGTTAAGAGACCGAAATTATAGCAGCATTAG
>NZ_JALSKT010000022.1 GCF_026988655.1 Sulfurimonas sp.
AAAAATCAACTATGAATGTGATGTTTATAGAGTTCGCATAGTTGGGCATTTAGATAAAATTCCTACAAAAATTGCTCGCAAAAAGGCACGAAAACTTCTCTCAAAACGTGAGCATTTACATACCGGTATACAAGTAGAATATGATAAAGTTGATGAGTATTATGGATTTACAATAGATGGCAACCACCTCTTTTTACTTGAAGATATGACTGTCACACACAATACATCATTTATCCTCAACACAGTAAACTCTCTCATCATGCAAGGCAAAGGTGTTGCCTTCTTTTCTCTTGAAATGCCAGCTGAGCAGTTGATGCTGCGTTTACTTTCCATCCAAACTTCTATACCCCTTCAAAAGCTCCGCGTTGGGGATATGAATGATGATCAGTGGTCAAACCTCAACGGTGCCATTGACAGAATGAACTCTGCAAAACTTTTTGTTGATGATCAAGGAAGTGTCAATATCAATCAGCTCAGAAGTAAACTCAGAAAGTTGAAAAACCAACATCCTGAGATTGAGATAGCCGTTATTGACTACCTACAAATCATGTCAGGGGTCGGCAATCAAGATAGACACTTACAAGTCTCTGAGATCTCTCGTGGACTCAAAATGCTAGCACGTGAGCTTGAGATGCCTATAGTCGCGCTCTCTCAGCTAAACCGTGGACTCGAATCCCGTAATGATAAACGCCCAATGCTAAGCGATATTCGTGAGTCTGGTTCTATTGAGCAAGATGCCGACATTATTCTTTTTGTTTATCGTGATGATGTTTACCTTTATAAGGAAGAAAAAGAGCGTGAAAAAGCTGCTAAAGCCGAAGGAAAAGAGTTTACTTCGACTTATGTTGAAAAAGAAGAAGAAGATGCTGAGATCATCATCGGAAAACAGAGGAATGGACCGACTGGCCATGTGAAGCTTATCTTTCAGAAAAAACTTACACGCTTTGTTGATGCACCTAGCTTTTCTCAAGGAGTAGAAACCGTGTATGAAAATGTTGATACCTCATCGGCAAACATTGACATGGGTACGCCACAAGTTAATATGCCGCAGATTTAAGGTATGAAACTTATAGAAGAAGTGACTCTTTTTCAAACGAAAAAAGACATCTTCTCTTTTCTTTTTACTGCGTTTACTATTTTCCTATTTTCCATCTCTTACCAATATTACAAATACACTGAACTTACAAAATTTGATTCACAACTCGTAAACGCAGTAGTACTCAAACAATACACAAAAACAAAGCTAACAAAAAAAGGAAAAACAAAAACTTACCAAGTTTTAAAGCTTAAAAGTGATGATGGTTTTACATTTTATACCACTGCAAAGAAAAAACTTCAAAACCTACAAAACAAAAATATTCAGCTTGAAATTTGGGCAGGAAAGATTACTTTTTATGAGTATCTACGAAATTTTTTTGCTTTTAGTAAGATTCTACAAATATACGACAAGCCTACGCTTATGAGTGATGCCACTGCGTTTATAAGCAGTCAACATCAAGATGCAAATATGTCAAACCTCTACCAAGCACTTTTTTTAGCCAAACCTCTCAACCCACAACTCCAAAAAACTTTCTCAAATCTCGGCATTTCTCATCTTATTGCCATCAGTGGTTTTCATCTCGGTGTACTCAGTGCCATACTCTTTTTTCTTATCAAATACCCCTACAAGTTTTTACAAAATAGATATTTTCCATACAGAAGTTACACCAAGGACACCTTTATCATCATCGCTCTTATACTTTTTAGCTATCTTCTTTTTCTAGATTTTCCACCTTCATTACTCCGTGCTTATGCTATGTTAGTTATAGCCTATATTTTATATGCAAGAGGGATAAAAATCATCTCAATGCAGACGCTTCTCATCACAGTGGTTTTCCTCCTTGCGCTTTTTCCTAAACTCATCTTCAGTATAGGTTTTTGGCTCAGTGTCAGCGGTGTTTTTTATATTTTCTTATTTTTGATACATTTTAAACATTACAGTAAAGTCAAGCAGTTTATACTCTTGCCTTTTTGGGTTTATTTGATGATGTTACCCTACTCTTTGGCAATATTTGGAAACTTTAGCCTTTATCATCCGCTTTCCATACTTTGGACAACGCTTTTTACCCTATTTTATCCGCTTGAAATGTTCTTGCATCTTATCTCTCATGGAAGTTTACTTGATGGATTGGTTCAAAAGCTCGTGGAGATAAACCTAAACGCAGTAAATCATACTACTGCGTTTAGCTATCTAATTATTGAGGTATTACTCTCTTTTATCGCTATTTTCAGTCGAAGGTTTCTCTATGTTTTGCTTTTGTACACTTTCTTGATTTTTATATATTCTATCTATAATGTAGCATAGTTTTAAGCCATAGATAAAGATAATCCAAGAAACATATATCCATAAAAACAAAAACATCAATATAGCAAACGAACCATACATTGTTGTGTAAGATTTATTTAAAAATACATAATAGATAAAAGCATTTTTACTCACACTAAATACAACAGAGATGATAAGAGAGCTGATTGCAGACGCTTTGGGATTTATTTTCGTGTTTGCAGCGATTTGGAAGATCAGGAAAAAAAGTCCCCAGATTATTATGTAAGGCACAAGAGGGAGGACATCTAAACCCTCTGTTAAAGTATTTGAAGCCATCAGTGTTGCGATGTAGCCTGTGATATAAAACGAAACACCTAAAGCAATAGGCGTAAGTGTGAGCAGTGTCCAGTATGTTGTAATGCTCTCCCAAATGGTTCTGGGTTTTGCATGAAAGATTTTGTTTGCGATATACTCAAAGTTTTTAAAAAACAGCATTGAAGAGACCAAAATCGCAGCAAAACCAATCGCTCCCATTTTAGATGAATTTTGTAAAAATCCATTGATTTGAATCATCACAGTATCTGAGTTTACCGGCATAAGGTTGGAAAATATAAAACCTTGAATCTTTTCATAATAGTCTGCAAAAGAGGGTAAAGAGGTAAGAATAGCCATAATGATAAGCAAAAGAGGAATAATGGTAAATATAGTATAAAAGCTTAAACTCGCTGCAAAG
>NZ_JALSKT010000023.1 GCF_026988655.1 Sulfurimonas sp.
TCAGTTATCAATTGTAAAGTATATTTTTATTATACTACATGAGACTTTTTTCTTATGGGACTATGAAAATGAAAAAAACAGTGTTTTTACTTTTATTTATTATGACAAACCTTTTTGCAGAGAAGCTCAACATCGCTGTAGCAGCAAATGTAGGCTATGCAATAAACGACCTTGTAACTGCGTTTAACAAGACGCATCCAAGCACAAAAGTACAAATAACACTCGGCGGAAGTGGAAAGCTCACCGCACAGATAAATCGTGGTGCACCCTACGATATACTTATGTCCGCAAATATGAAATACCCACAATCTTTGTATAAAACTGGTCAAGGGGCAAGCAAGCCAAGGGTATACGCACAAGGTGCCTTAGCACTTTTTAGTGCAAAAGTTCGAGATTTTTCACAGGGTATCAACATTGTAAAAAATAAAGATATTCACCGTATCGCCATTGCCAACCCAAAAACGGCACCTTATGGAAAGGCAAGCGTTCAAGCACTTCAAAATGCAAAACTTTATGAAGCAGTAAAAAGTAAATTTATTTACGGTGAGTCTATTGCACAAACGGTTGCTTTTAGTGTAACAGCAGCCGATTTAGGCTTCATCGCAAAATCTGCTCTTTACTCAGATAAGATGCAAGCTTACAAAGAAAACAAAAACTGGATAGCCCTAGATACAAAACTCTACACTCCTATAAAACAGGGTATCATTATCCTCAAGCGAGCCAAAACCAATACAGCAGCAAAAGCTTTTTATGATTTTATATCAAGCACGCAAGCCCAAAAAATATTTCAACGCTATGGATATACACTTCCATGAACCAACTTCAAGCCAAAGTAACAAAGATACAAGGGACACAAGGTCTCAAAATCGTCACATTTCACTGTGCAAACACAAGCTTAAAGATGATGAGCCTTGATTTGCAAGAGAATATACACGATAAAACAGTAGTACAACTCACCTGCAAACCAACAAGCATTGCCATAGCGAAAAACTTTAGTGGAGAACTCAGTTATGCCAACCAGCTAAACGCAGTAATTCTTTCATTAGAACTTGGAGAGCTTCTTTGTTCTATACAACTACAATTTACTACATTTACACTCGAGTCCATCATCACAGCTGATTCTGCTTCAAGACTGCGTTTAGCTGTAGGTGATGAAGTCACAGCGCTCATCAAAGCCTCTGACTTGTCTATAGCCAAGGTCATTTCATGAACTTTGACCCGTTTATACTCTCTTTTAAACTTGCAGCACTCACTGCGTTTATACTTTTTTGTATCTCTTTACCTTTAGCATGGTATCTCTCGCAAACAAAGTCACGCGCAAAGCCTTTTTTGGAAGCCATTACTGCTCTACCCATAGTGCTTCCCCCCTCTGTTTTAGGTTTTTATACCCTTTGGGCACTCTCTTACAACTCCCCTATTGGAGCTTTTTTTGAAGATACTTTTGGTGTCAAACTTGTGTTTTCATTTACCGGTCTTGTTGTGGCTTCGTGTTTTTACTCTTTGCCTTTTATGGTGCAACCTTTACAAAATGGCTTTGAATCTATCAACAAAAATATGCTTGAAGCAAGCTATATCGCAGGAAAAAGTAAACTCCAAACCATCTTTGCTGTCGCCCTACCAAATATGAAACCTGCAGTCATGACCGCCATCATCGTGACTTTTGCCCATACCGTAGGAGAATTTGGTGTTGTTCTCATGGTCGGTGGGAGTATTCCAGGAGAAACTAAAGTCGCTTCTGTTGCTATCTATGAGATGGTTGAGACTATGGACTACACTGCAGCACACATTTATAGTGCTTTGATGATTGCTATCTCCTTTGTTGTACTTTTGAGTGTTTACCTCTTTAATGCGCGACAAAACAGAAGGTTTGGGTTATGATAAACATCAAAATCAACAAAACACTTCATGGCGCTAATGGAGATATGAATCTTGATGTTGTATTCGACATCAAAGAGGGTGATTTTGTTGCCCTCAGCGGAAAAAGTGGAAGTGGAAAAACAACCCTATTACGCATATTAGCAGGACTTGAAGAGTCAAACGCAGTCATCAGCGTAGGCGATACAATCTGGCAAGATAAAAACACAAATCTTGCTGTACAAAAAAGATCCATTGGCTTTGCTTTTCAAGACTATGCCCTTTTTGACAATATGACAATAGAAAAAAATCTTCTTTTTGTTGCAAATGACAAAAAATTAGCAGAAAAATTACTCAACATCACAGAACTCACAGAGCTTAAAGAGAGATATCCAAGCAGATTAAGCGGTGGGCAAAAACAAAGAGTCTCCATTGCACGAGCATTGATGAAACGACCAAAGATACTACTCTTAGATGAACCGCTTTCTGCACTTGATTCTACTATGCGAACAAAATTGCAAAGTGAGATTTTGACTCTACACAAAGAGTTTCAAACGACGACTATTATGGTCTCACATGATCCAAGTGAGATGTACCGTTTGGCAAACCGTGTCATCATCTTAGAAAATGGAAAAATCATCAATGATGGCTCTCCAAAAAAGGTGCTTTTAAAAACAAAAGGGAGTCAAAAATTCTCTTTTGAAGGTGAACTCTTAGAGATAAAAAAAGTAGATGTAATTTTCATAGCTATAGTAGCCATAGGACAACAACTTGTAGAAATTGTTATCTCACAAGATGAAGTCAAAAACCTTCAAGTAGGCGACAGAGTAAATGTTAGTACAAAAGCCTTTCACCCCATAATAAACTAACAAGCATCTTAAAACAACCTAGTCCCATGTTCTAAATATATCTCTAATAATTCAGTATATATTTATATATAATCAAATATAATATTTTAATCCGCACTACACAAAAGAGAGTATATGATAGCTATGAAACTTTGGAAAATATTACTTGTTGACAATGACACTTCTTTACATAACACGATTGAAGCACAGATAAAGGGCAAAAATATTTTTGCACGTCCAACCAAGCTTTTTCATGCTCGTACAACGCAAGAGGCAAAAGAACTGCTTATCAAACACCCTGATATTGTCATAGCTTTCATAGATATTTCCATGAAAAATGGAGATACAGGCTTTCAAGTCGTACGTGATGTACGTGAAGAGTTACAAGATGAAGAGACTCGTCTTATCTTGGTTGCGAGTGAAGTAGAGGCTATGCCAGAGGAAGATATCATAGAACATTATGATATCAATGACTATGTTCATAGAGATGATATTCAAACAAAAAAACTTTTTACTATCGTTCGTACAGCCCTCAAACAATACAGTCAATTTAGAGAAATTTATGACAGTAAAAAGAAAATCTTGTATAAACTTACCACAAATGAAATCACAGGAGTTCCAAATAGAGTTGCACTCTCACAAAAGCTTGATATTCCTGGAACAAAAAGTCTTGTTGTTGTAGATATAGATGACTTTGGGGTTTTTAATGAAAACTACGGTTTTACTTTTGGAGATAAACTTTTACAAGTCTTTGCTAAGTTTTTGATAAAAAAATATACTCCAAGAATGGATGTTTTTCATCTACAGGCAAATACTTTTGCACTGCTTTGTTATGAGGAAGCCGAACGAGACATTGAAGATTGTGTCAAGGATATAAAAGAAGAGATTGCCCAGCATCCTTTTAAAGTCAAAGAGAACTCTTTATATCTAACAGCCACGCTTGGTGTAGTGCTCAAAGATACGGGAAACATCATACAAAAAGCGGAGCTTGCTCTCAAAGAGGCAAGATACTATGGGAAAAATAGACTCTATCAATATAGTGAAGACCTGCATATCATCAAAACCATACAAGCTAACTCTATGTGGTCAAAAAAATTAAGAGATGCTTTTAAAGAAAAAAGAGTTCATGCCTATTTTCAACCTATCCAAGATATACAAACAAAAAAAATACAAAAATATGAAGCGCTTGTAAGACTTGAATGTGAAGGTAAAATTTATTCTCCATTTGAGTTTTTAGGTGCGGCACTTTACAGTGGACAAATTTTTGATATTTTCAAGTTTATGTTTGAAACCGTATGTCAAAAAGTTCAAGAAACAAATGCGCATTTTTCTCTCAACTTAAGTGAATATGACCTGAAAATACCAGCACTTACAAAGTTTATCCATGCAACAGTGAGCAAATACAACATCTCTCCTAGCCATATTACACTTGAAATACTAGAAGATACCAGCATATCTCATGATAAAAAGATTCAAGACCTCATCAATGGACTCCATGATGATGGCTTTTTGATTGCCATTGATGATTTTGGAACACGCTGTTCTAACTTTGCACAACTCCATAATCTTAAAATTGACTATATAAAAATCGATGGAGAGTTTATCAAAAATATACCAGAAGATAAAAATGCACAAATCATTACCAAAACAATTCTCAACTTTGCACATCAAGCAAACATACCTGTTATCGCTGAGTACGTTTGCTCTGATAAGGTCTATGCTTATGTAGAAGCCTTAGGAGTTGAGTATGCACAAGGCTATCATATAGCAGCACCAGCACCAGAACTTTTTAAAGTTTAAAGTACCTCTTTTATCTGCACTCCATCAGGCAGAAGATAGACTAAAAAACCTCGCGTTTGCTTTTGCGTTGCCTTTTTCGCACTGTGCATGTAAGTAGTTAGTTGCTTGTGGTACTTATCTTCAAAGGATTTTGCACTTTTATAGTCTATAACATGAAAAGAATCATCCGCTTTTTCTACAAGTAGATCAAGATAACGTAGCTTACTTTTATCTTTAATCGCTTTTTCTTTATAATGCTTCCCTTCTATCAAATCAAGAAATTCTTCATCTTCTACAAGCATTTTCACTCTATGAACAAGATCTACTACCTCTGCATCATCAAGTAAAAAGCCGTATTTATTGAGCATCATATCTTTTGCATTCTCTACTGCGTTTAGCGTAAATTCACTCATCATCTCCAACATATAATGCATCGCTATACCAAAATTAATCGCTTGCAAATTATCTTCTACTTCATTTTCCATTGAGAGCAAGTCACTTTGCGTTCCATAGTAGATATCTTCAAATTCTAATTTTTGATATTGCTTCATTTGTATTTTATGTTCATCAAAAGATCTAAGCTCACCATACTCACCCTCGCTCAAATCTAACAATTCAAAGGCAGAATCTTTTGACTTTTGAATGACGATAAGATGATCCCTTGCTCGTGTAAAAGCAACATAAAGAGCGTTGAGTGTATCTTCTTTAGAGAGTTGTGCTTCTTTTTCTAAGGCATAGGCATAATCATGGTCTATGAGTTCTCTATTTTTTGTTCTTAGGTAAATATTTTGCAGTTTTATACCGTTATAATTATAGATGATGGTATCTCTTGCCGGTGGAGCTTTTTTAAGTCTATCAATGACGATAACATGCTTATACTCCAAACCTTTTGATTTGTGAACAGTTAAGACACGCACACCGCTAATATCTGATGAAGCTGCCGTAGTATCGAGTCTTTCATACTCAAAAAGCAATGCTTCAATATCTGCATAATTTGGCAAAACGCTCAAAAAACGAATAAGATGAAAATCTTCTTGAAAAATCTGATACTCATGTATACACTTCTTGACAAGATCCAAAAGTTTTACAGTATTTAAATCCACATAGCGTATTGCTTTTGGTTCTTGCTCTATAAGTGCAAAAAAGTTATATCTGTAGATATCTTCTTGAAAGTAAAGATATTTGAGGTATTCTAAGATAGCCTTGACTGTTTTTTGGTTTATAAGCTTTGTCGTTGTCTCAGTAACAACATCTATGTTGTCCTCTTCGAGTCTGTTTTTGATCTCTTGTCCGTCACCATTTGTAGCACATAAAATGGCTACTTCATTCACATCTGCGCCCAAAGAGATAAATCTTTTTACTTGCTCTATCACCTCTTCTAAAAGCGTATCATTTGTAATAATTTGAACATAACCACCTTGTGCTTCACTTCGTACTAGTTGTGAGGAATATGCCTCCATTTTACTTAAAAACGTTCTATTTACAAACTCTATAACCTCTTTTTGTGAACGATAATTTGTTAAAAGTTTTTTCACTTGCGTGTTGTTCTCTTTGACTACTTCGCCAAAAAGTGCGGAAACGCCACCACGAAAACGATAGATGGACTGCTTGACATCTCCAACAAAGAAAAAACTTCCTGCATCAAAAACACCCTGCCCTGAAGTTATCTCTTGGATAAGAGGTTTTAAAATCTCATACTGTAGTATACTCGTATCTTGAAACTCATCTAAAAGCATATGCTCCATCGTAGCATCAAGTCTAAAGTAGAGAAATTCACTATCGTTTAAACGGTTGAGTATTTCATACACAAGCAGTGTCACATCAGAAAAGCTTAGCTCACTGTCATCCATATAGAGTGCTTTTTTCGCTCTTTTATAGATGTCTACAAGTTCACTCAAGGCATAAAAAAAGTTTTGCTCTTTTGCTTTTGCATGGAGTTTTACTGCGTTTTGAATATTAAAAAGATAGCCATCCATCTCAGGGGTGAAGCATTTTTTAAAGACCCAGTAATCAAGCGACTCCTTATAAACCCAAGTTTTTGCTTTTAAGGCTTCAAAATTTTCTACTTGCACAGCTTTTTTTAGTGTTGCAGATGCAGCTTTACAGTTTGCGATGATACTTTGCAAACCTTTAAGGCTTTGCATCGCATTGGCTTCTATCTCTTTTGTATTTATTTGAGAAAAGCTTAGATGTACAAGCTCTTCTTTTTTAAGATAAAAAGTATCTAAAAGTTGAAAAATATCGCTTACGCGTTTGTTTGACTCTAACGAGAGATTTATAAGTGTACTGCGTTTATTGGCTACGCTTACTTCTTTTAAAAATCGTGACATAAGTTTTATCTCATGCTGTGAATTTGCAGTAGAAAAGTCAGGCATCAAAGAGGCATAGAGAGAAAACTTACGTAAAATCTGCGTAAAAAAACTATCTATGGTCATAATTTTTGTATTTGCATTTAAAAACTCTGCAAGTACCTTAGAGCGTTGAGAGAGTATCTCACCTTCGCTCACCCCACACTCTTTAGCAATTTCTGCAAGTTCCCCACGTGTTTGGAGCATTTCAAGAGTCTCTACAATCCGTTCACTCATCTCAGAAGCGGCTTTATTTGTAAATGTTAGCGCTAAAATTTTCGATGGCTCTGCACCTTTAAACAAAAGAGAGAGATACCGTACTACAAGCATAAAAGTCTTTCCACTTCCTGCACTTGCTTCATAAGCTAGATTATCTATAAACATTCAGAACCTTTTAGTGAACTTTTACAGTCGTTTTTATCGTTTTAATATAAGCCTTTCCAAACTTAAAACTTTTGTAAGTATTTGCGCTCTTTAGTCCATACTCATCTGTTTGCATCTCTACAGAGTAGTGACTATCTTTTGTTTTTGTCTCAAATCGAAAAAGATTATCTTTGGCATATGTTAATTTTAAAGAACTAGTTTTTTTCTGTCCAAGAAATTTAATCTTACCTAACTTATATAATCTTGCATTACGCACTAAAGTCAGGTAATCATCCGCTGCGTATGCAATTTCTTTACTTGAATCTTTGCGTTTAAGTTTATACTTTTTTTGCCCAGTAACAAAATTCACAAAACTAAACTTTGAGATTTTTTTCTCACTGTGTGTCTTTTTCGTAATGCTTTTATTATCATGGTGATAAATATATACAACTTTTTTTGTCTCTTTTCTCTTGATATGAAGCTCAGTAAAGGTATCTGGTCTGAATGCACCATTTGAAAGAATCCTCCCTTTGCTTATATATTCTACGCTTTTGTAGCCACTTAAAGTTTCAATACTTTTAGTAGGTTTTGAGATAAAATCAATCGTATAGTTTCCATCCTTTTGCGTCTCTTTAAGGACTCCACTTCCCACTTTACCAAACAAAGTAATCGAACCCTCATACTCTCGAACATATTCAAAGGCGTAAAGATTAGTTATAACAAAGAGTAAGACAAAGAGAACTTTCATACGCATAGCTCTTAATCTCTCCCGCATATTGTCGCATATTCGCAGTATATGCAAGGTTTACTATCTTCACACTTCTCAAAATTCACAGCTTCTATATTGAGTAAATCTTTTATATGTGACTGCAGTATTTCAATTTTTTCACCTAAAAAACTTTCAGGAACTATTTTTGACTCTTTTAAATCATAAAAAGCACACTGCTCAACATTTCCTAATCCAGCCGCTAAAAGATAATAAAACTCTAACTGAAAATCTGTCGCATCCATAAAATTGTTTTTCGTATTGAGTGTATAAGAACCTGTTTTATAATCCAAAACTTCTACTAGATTTTCTTTTTTATCAATTCTATCAATTTGTCCAGCTATCGTTATCCCACAAAATGGTGTTTTAAAATATTCTTCTGTTGCTACGACTCTCCAGCCTTGCTTGAACCTTTGTATCTCATTGTGTGCAAAAGCATCAAGACGTTTTTTTTGCATCGCTACAAGGTACTTATCTAACTCACTCTCCCCGCACTGCTCATCTAAAGCATTATCTATATCTCGTTTCAACTCATTTACATCGTCATATGTATTTTTCTTTTCATACACAGATTTTAAAGCATTGTGAACAACATTTCCTATCTCATACTCTTGTGGCATATCTTTTGGTATCTCGTGATTTTTAATGTTTTGCACATATTTATAATAATATTTACGCTTACAAGTTAAAAAGGTTTTGAGTCTTGTGGCTGATAGCTCTAGGTTTTTAAAACTATACTCTTGGAGTATTTCTTTTTCCTCTAATGCTTGTATAGTAGAAGTTTCAAAGAGTAACTCAGCAAAATCTAGTTCATTATGAATATTATGCTCTGTTATACCAAGTTGTTTTAAAAATCTTGACTCTTTGCTCTGTGATGAATTTACATAAGAAATAGCTACTGCTTTTGCGTTGTTCATCAACATTTCATAATAATGCTTTTGCAAATTTTCCCTGTCACTCATGGTAGGAAGTGAAGCAATCTCTCGTATTTTTGTATTTAAAAACATATCTTTATCACTGCGTTTAGGTACATTATTATCATCAAAATCAATAATAATTACAGCATCAAAATGAATACTTCTCGTCTCAAGTACACCCATAACAGTCACTTTTCCACCTCGAACATCATCTATAGTTCGCGCAGTTAACCGTTGCAGAAATACATTTAAAAGTGATTTGACACTCATCTCTTTCATAAAGGGAAGGAGTCTCTCAAACTTAAAAAGCTCCTCGTCAAATATTTTCTTTTCTTGCTTATTACTAAAGTAGCTTATACACTCTTGCATTTTAGCTATAAAATCTATCTCTGAAGCATTTTTGTAGTAAATTCCATAAAGCAATATAAAAAGTTCTTCTCCCACACGGTTTACTCTCGCTTCATTTTCTTTAGAGTCTTGATCTATCGCTTTGAGTGTTGCATTGAGCTTAGTATATAACTGGCTTGATTTAAAGGATTCACCCATTGCAAAGTTTAGGTTACATTTTTCATCAAAACTCTTTATCGTTGTGGCTATTGTTTCATTTGGAAGTATGACTGCAATATTTTGAGCCTGATACCCTTCTTTGACAAATGCAGCTATTTTTTGCTTAATAAAAGCGACTTGCAGTAAAGTCTCGCTAAAACTCTCGCAGCTTATTTTTGCATCTTTTTTGAGTTTATCTTTGCATAGCACAGTTTTTGCATTAAAATCTAAACGATAAACATATCCTATCTCTAGCTCAAAGCCAAGTGCAGTAAATTTGTCTTGCATTTTTTGATTGAATCTTGTTGTACTAAAAATGATTGTAAGCTTGCTAAACGCAGTAACTTTCTCTAAAAGTTCAAGTTCAAAGTTTGTAAGATGTCCATCAAGATGGAGTTCTATAGTATGATGATTTTTTGCAAATGCTTCATTAAATTCGTATAAATTAGGTAAAAATATTTTATCTAATAACTTTTTCTCCCTACATAGCTGTTCATATCTTTTATAGAGTTCTTGAAGTATAGTAATATGTTCATCATATTCAGCATACACATCAGCTTGATGTAGATTAGCTATATCATATAACTCAGCGCTCAACTCTTCATAAAATTTAAAGATATAAGAACTATTTTTAGTAAATGTAAAAAAGTTTCTTTCTATCTGCAAAGCTTCAAAAGCTTTAAAATCTGAAGCTTCAAGAAGTAAAAGTGTACGGCTATCCTCATCTATGTATTTGTAATCTTTGACAATACATAACTTTGTTATAAAGTCACTCATTGTCATATAAGTAGGAAGAAAAATAGTTCCATTATCAGTAAGTGAGAGTTGCTCGTGACGAATTGCACGAGCTGAGGGAAGAACTATGGTTGCGTTATCCATAGTTTAGTACTCTGAAGCTTCTTGAATACTTCTATCATTTGTAATACGTGTATCTACTTTAATAGGATAAAATCTACTTTTATCCTTAACATCAACTTTTAGTAATAAATTCCAAACACCTGTTTTTGGAAATTTAATATCTGAAAATACATAAAGACCATTTTCTAGTTTTGGACTATTGAAAGTTTTCGTAAAGGTATTGACTTCTGGACGACTTACTTCTAATATCATCTTAGCACCTTCGACCACTTTTCCATCTTTTGTTGTGAGTAAATACTTCACATCACAACCATCTTCTTCAATTTTCTTTGTTACATATTTCAATCTATAATCTTTGTCAAAAGATATTCTAGATTCTATTAATTTATTTGCATTTTCATCTGCATTTTGATAATTAGTCATATAATCATCGCTAACTTGTATATCCGCTTTACCTGTTTCTATAATCGTCCATACACCCAAAGCAAACACTCCTGTGATTGCTAAGCCAATTGCATATGGCCAAAGTTTACCACTCTTTAAAATACTCATCTTTGTGCCTTCTTTTATAAATAATTCTTCTTATATACATAATTATAGCATATAGAATTCCCGTATAAAACAACAACTTAATAATAAGTAGTGTAGTTTGATTTGAGTCACCAAAACCATGTTCTAATGTTATGTTTTTGCTTTTTGCAATTTGCTGTGCTATATCAAGGTAGCCATTAAATAGTGAAGCTGAATACTTACCAAGCACTTCACCTTTTTTTGCCTTACCACCCAATAATGGCAATATAGTACCACCAGTATTTGACATTATTTCTTTAAAATCATCCCAGCTTTTTGCATACATGATTCCCATCAAAAAAGCTTGTACATTTGATGTAACCGGGCTTAGGACTTGTTTTTTATTAAAATATTTATATAAAGAGTCATCGTTTGCCAATATATCTACTTGTTTATTCATCTCTGAAAATGTAAGTAAAATTGTAGGCTCATGAAAATTTTTCAAAAGTTCTTTTTCATATGTGAGTATATCTTTATCATTAGGTATTTCCCTTAGCATTACAAGCCTAAGTGCAATTCCCGTTTTAGCATAAAGTTCACTTCCTAGTGCTTCTACTTCTTCAGTAAATTTACTATTATGAATAACTTCATCTTTATATAAATATTCTGCAAATAATTGTGTTTGAAATATGATTGTGAGGATGAGGGCATAAAGCCCTCTATGAGAAATTTTCAATAAAACTTCCTATCCAACGTAAAGATGATTTGGTGTTATAACAGCATAAAGTGTAAAAGCGGCCATTATTACTAGACCCCATGATAATATTTTAATCATTTATAACTCCTTACTTTACATCTACAACATGTTTAGCATTTTCAGTACTAAACATTTTGATTGATTTTTCATCTTTTATCTTATAAAAGTTTTCAGAATTTGCATCTTGAACAGCCATAGCATTAATAGTTAAATACGCTAAAATACTAAGAAGCAATCCAGTTGCAATCAACATTCCTACAACACCATCGAGAGCAAAAACACTTCTATTTTCGTTCATGTTATTCTCCTTGTGTTAAGCTAATTACATATGCTGCAACAGCTTCTTTTTGTTTAGAGTTCAGTCTATCCATAGCAGGCATTTTACCAATAGTTCCAACTTTACCGTTGTTTAATACATTAACGATCAATGGTTGACTCCAAGTAGCAATATCAGGAGCAACATACTCCATACCTTTACCATCAGGACCATGACATGAAGAACAAACACCTGCAAATACTTTAGCACCAGCACTATTTGTATCTTTTAAGCCACCAGCAACAAAGGCAGCAACTTCATCAATCTCTTTATCAGTGATAAGTGCACCAGTTTCTGCATTAAACAGACCATTACGATCTGGCATTGGCATCTCTGTTCCTAAAAGTTTGTTGTTGGAACCATGATTAACAACATACTTAACTGTTTTTTCTGATACTCTTGCATTCAAATCTGCTGCATCAACTTCATTGTTACCATCAGCATTAAGACCATGACAAGCAACACATTCAACTAAATATACTGACTCACCCATCTCAACTAGTCTACTTCCTGTAATAGAAGCATACTCTTTTTCAAATTTTGCGTCATGTGCTGCAACATCTTCATTATACTCACCGATTTGAGAGTACGCATTTACTGGATAACCAGCTAAAAAGTACCACATTCCCCAAACCATTGTACCCAAGAACATAAGAGCCCACCCCATTGGCAACTCATTTTTATATTCACCTATATTGTCCCATGATTCATCTGCGAGTTCACCACTCGCTTGGTCAACTTGCATTTGACGAACATACTTGATTACAACAAATATTGTAATGATTACGAGTGCAACTGCACCTGCAACCGCAAGCATATTCACGATATCACCATTAAGACCACCTTTTTGGTATCCTACTGTTACATATGTTGCACCCAACATCGCAATAGCTATGATAATTCCCCAAAGATAAAGCTTATTCATATATCTCTCCTATTTTTCTTTATCGTCTGACATAGACTTTACCGGAGCATCATCTATGTCATCTTTAAGTGCCATATTACTATAGTCCTCATAATCAACTCCAGTCACATCCTTTCTATTCTTATACAAGTGATAGATATAAGAATACGTTCCTATAACTAAAAACATTATCAAGAAAAAATAAGCATATGCTGCGAATTCATTAAAGTTCACTATAACACCTTATGTTATTTGAGACGATTTAAGTATGCAATTAAAGCAACGATTTCAGGTATTTCACCACGCGCTACTGCATCTTTTACATCTTGATCTTTCATGTTAGCTACTACAGCTTTTGCTTCTTCTAACGCCATAGCATGTGCTTCAGCAATAGAGTTTCCAAGTTTAACAACAGTAGTTGACCCATCTTTCATAGGAACTGGTTTGTTATATGGTACGCCAAAGAACTGTGCTGCAGTTAATTGTTCTGCATAAGCAGTATCTATATCTGCATTTGTAGTGAACATCCATGGATACCCTGGCATAATCGATGTAGGTACGATTGCTTGAGGGTCTTTCATGTGATTTTCATGCCACTCTGTAGTTCTATAGTTACCAACTCTATGCAAGTCTGGACCAGTTCTTTTTGAACCCCAAAGAAATGGACGATCATATGCATACTCTCCACTTAAAGAGTAGTGACCATAACGGTCAGTTTCTGATTTAAATGGACGAATAAGTTGTGAATGACAAGCGTTACAACTGTTTTTAATATAAGCTTGACGACCCGCAATCTCTAAAGTAGAGTAAGGAGTCGTACCGATTACAGGACGAGATGCTTGTGCAAAGTTTGGAACTATTTCAATCAAACCTGCAAAAGCAATAACAACGAACACACCTACCGCAAAAAAGAACGGATGTTTTTCTAACCAATGAAACATAATTTAAATCCTTTCTGTTAAGCGCCCATAGGCGATGCATTTTGAAGCTCAGACTCTTCAACTCTACGACCAGCAGTCATAGTTTTGTAGATGTTGTAAGCAAACATAAAGAAACCAACTAGATATAATAATCCACCTGTACCACGAAGAGCATAGTATGGGTGTAAAACGTCAACTGTATCAATGAAAGAGTAAGCTAAGTTACCAAATTCATCGTGAGCACGCCACATCATACCTTGAGTAATACCTGCAATCCACATAGAAGTAAAGTATAAAACAATACCTAATGTTTGAATCCAGAATTGAGCAGCCATTAAAGACTTAGAATATAACTCACGTTTAAATACACGTGGAGCCATATGATAAAGTGCAGCAATGATCATAAATCCAACCCAACCAAGAGTACCATCATGAACGTGACCAACAATCCAGTCAGTAAAGTGAGCAATAGCATTAACAGATTTGATAGCTTGAATAGGACCTTCTAATGTTGAGAACATATAGAACGTTGAAGCAAGTATCATAAACTTAATCAATGGAGATGCTGCAACTTGTTGCCACTCACCTTTCATTGTTAGAAGCATATTGATCGCTGAACCCCATGAAGGCAAGATTAGGACTACTGAGAATACAGAACCCATCGTTTGCATCCAGTCAGGAACAGTTGAGAAAAGAAGGTGATGTCCACCTGCCCAAAGATATACAAACATTAAACCCCAGAAAGAAAGTAAAGATAATTTATATGAATAAATAGCTTGACCAGACTCTTTTGGTAAAAAGTAGTAAATCATAGCAACAATAGGCACAGTAAATACGAATGCAACTGCATTATGTCCGTACCACCATTGTACTAGTGCATCATTTGTACCAGCATACATAGATATAGAGTGTAACCAATCACCAATGTTTGTTTCACCTGCAGGTGAAGTTGCTAACATTGTAGGTACTTCCATATTGTTAAATAGGTAAAGCATAGCAACACCTAAGAATGTAGCAATATAATACCAAATAGAGATGTACAATGACTTCTCACGACGGATACCAATTAAACCGAAGATACTAACACCCCATAATACCCATACAATAACAATTGCGATATCAATAGGCCATTCGAATTCAGCATATTCTTTTGACGTAGTGTATCCCATAAAAAGTGTAACAACAGCTGCTGCAACACCAATGACATATAACCAAAATTGTAGTTTACCTACAAACATCAAAAATTTAGATTCAGCCATAGATACTTTTAGTACCCTTTGACCAACATAAAACCAAGTAGCAAAAATACCACTTACTGTAAAACCAAATGCAACTGAGTCAGTGTGCAATGGACGAAGACGACTGAAGTTTGTGTATTCTGCAAGCCCGCTTCCTAGGATTGTATTCAATCCTGGAAAAGCAAGTTCAAATGCAATAAATACACCGATAGTCATACCAACGATTCCTAAAACAATCGTTGTAAGCATGAACATCTTTGCAACCGTGTAGTCGTACTCTAATGGACGATTCTCCATATATAGCCTCCTTAAGATTCAAAGCAATTAAGTCTCATAAGTGCCAAATCACACTTATCAAACTAATCAACGATGTATATTAACAATAGAATTGTTTAAATTATCTTAATTAACAGCATAATTTAGATATTTGTTATCTTTTTGTTTACTTTTGGAATTTAACCTGTATTTAAGTTTTAGGAAATGTAATTTTTGTGATAAAGCAACGTAAAAAACGTTACTTACCGTTGAATAAGAGAAAGGAATTCGGAAAAGATATATCTGCTCTCTTTTGGTCCTGGAGAAGCCTCAGGATGGTGCTGGACAGAGAAGATAGGTTCATTATTATATTTTAATCCTTCAATTGTATCATCAAAAAGATTTTTATGTGTTACTTCTGCAATTTCTATAATAGTATCAGGAACATTGTAGTTGTGATTTTGTGCAGTAATTTCCACTAAACCTGTTTTTTCATTTTTAACAGGATGGTTGCCACCATGATGACCAAATTTTAATTTAAAAGTGTCATAACCATGAGAAATGGAAAGGAGTTGATGTCCTAAACAGATACCAAACATAGGAATTTTAGCAGCAATAAGCTTTTTTATCTGCTCTTGTTCATTTTTTAACACTAATGGATCACCTGGTCCATTAGATAAGAATACACCATCAAGAAGCTTTGCATTATACTTTTCAATCAAATCTTCTGCTATAAAATCATTTGGAATAACTTCAACTTCAATACCTGCAGAGACAAGTTCATTCAATATGTTGCGTTTCACACCAAAGTCTATAGCAACTATCTTAGCTTTAGCTGTTGGTGCTTCTTCATATTTAAATTCTCTTGTTGAATAGGTGTTAGAAGTGTGCTGATAAGCCTCTTTTGTACTCACTTGTTCTATGTAGTTAATATCTTCAATACGAGGAGAACTCTCAAGTATCTTTTGTAACTCTTCTTTATCACTTATCTTTGTTGAGGCTACCATCATCATAGAGCCTTCACTACGAAGCATTTTAGTGAGGTATCTTGTATCTATATCACAAATCCCCATAACCTCATTTTCAACTAAAAAATCATGCAATGAGTTTTCTGCTCTAAAGCTTGAATATCTTGCTTGGTATTTACGAACTATCATTCCTTTTGCATGTGCCTTTGTACTTTCCATATCTTGTGCATTTACACCAACATTTCCAATTTCAGGCATAGTAAAAGTAACAAATTGTCCTGCGTAAGAAGGATCAGAGACTATCTCTTGATATCCACTCATTGAGGTATTAAATACTATTTCACCGACTTCAGTCTTATCAGCGCCAAAACTATTTGCTTCTAAAAAAGTTCCATTTTCTAAATAAATCCAAGCTTTTTTCAATGAACTACTCATCTTACTACTCCATCCCTCGTTTGGTTAATTCTTCTCTGTAAAGTTTTTCGTGTAATATTTCAAACTCATCCGTTCCTGGAATAAACTTACGTTTATATGAACGAATTTTATCCATAACTGCATCTTCTATTTCTGAATTGTCTGCTAAAAATGATGTAATCGCATTGTAGATGATATTTTTGATACGATTTTCAGAAACATCAAAATGGATTAAATCTTCTTCATACAATTCATCTAAAATCTTATGAGCTAGATCTGAAAATCTCTCTTCATAATTTAATATCACACCAAATTCTGGCGCAAGTTTTTTCTTAATCATAAAGAAAAGCTGACGTTCATCTGCAAGCATAAACTCTATCTCTTCCTCGTTATCGTCACAGATTTCATTTACTTTTTCTTCTAAGGCCATTTCTTGTTTTACGTTTTCTTCTAAAACTTTATGGGCTTCATTCGCTACTGGTTCAAGCCCTTTTGTCATTTTCACCGCGCCACTTTTGTTTAAATCAATTGCAATTTTATTTGAAATGTGCGGGATAGTTTTTAGTGATACTTTCATAGTTTTAGCCTAGATTAAATTTAATTTAGCCATTTTACAATAATAAAGGTAAAACTTTGATTATATACTCTGAAATACCTCTAATTATCTTATGAGGTTTTGATTATATATAATAAAATGTTATACTTTTACACTTGGATAAGTATTCTTTTATTAAAGGGGAACGTCATGAAACGAAGAAGGTTTATAAAACTCAGTACTGCTGGCGCTATTACACTTCAAAGCAACCTAATCTTCACAGGCTGTAGCAACAACACCAAAAAAACGAGCAATACTAACACTATTATCAATGCCGACGAGGCTGTTTTATCTATATCTCAATTACAAAATCAAAATGACACACTACACGATGATGTTACAAAGCTCACAAATAATTTACTACAAAATGATGCAACAAGTGGACTTTTTACAAAATTTCAAAACAATTCTTGTAACCATTCAGCACCCAACCCCAACAGGAGTGTAAGCTTTTCCATCTAAAGCACTTTTAAGTCCCTGTAGAACAGCAATATTATTCTTTTTCATGGTAGAGATGTAACTTCTAATCCTGCAGAA
>NZ_JALSKT010000024.1 GCF_026988655.1 Sulfurimonas sp.
TTTTTTATCTGAATATTGAATTTTTAGTTCACCCATTTGGTGACTCCTTATCAGCTCTCTTTTATCTCGGCTCTATAGTACTTTTTATTGGTTTAAACTTTCTTTATTGCATAATTTGGGTTAAAAAGAGGGCTACTACTTCGTTGAAAATCCTTTAAGCTACTAGTAGCTCATGCGGAATTTCGCCTTGTATTAGCCCTCTTTTTAAGCTTCTGAAATTGGGGTTATTTATGGAGAGGTACTTATTTATGCTATTATATATTCTATGAAAAAAGAAACATTGCACAAAAGACTTAAAATAGCAAACGACATTATGTTTTATATTTATACAAATATTGACACGCATATTGATGTTGAAGAGCTAAGTCAAGACCTCTCAATCAGTAAGTTTCATATGCAACGGGTTTTTAAAGAAGTATTTCATCGAAATATTTACGAAAGCATTCGAGCCATTAGACTACAAAAAGCATCCAATCTGCTCTTAACAAATAGATACTCAACAATATCCAACATTGCAAATATGTGTGGCTATAGTTCACAATCTTCTTTTATCAAAGCTTTTAAAGCTAGATTTTTTATGACTCCAAAAGAGTGGAAAAATGGTGGTTTTAAAGAGTACTCATCAAAACTACTTAATGATTATCGTAAACAAGGAAATTTCACTCAAATATTTGAAAATTTAGAACCTCAGATCCTTACCATGGAACCTATTAAAAGTTACTACATTAGAAACCATGGCTATATTGAAAAAAATATTAAAGAGAGTTGGCAAAAACTCTATGCCTGGAGTTTTAGCAATAATATTCAAGAGTACAAACACATTGCACTCTTTCATGACAACCCTACAATTACACCACTCATTGAATGTCAGTATGTAGCATGCATTGCAACAAATGAAAATGTATTAAGCGATAGATTACCAAATTTTGTAATTGCAGGTGGCTTATATGCAAAATTTGACATTCAAGGAAAAAAGGGAGAATTTTTACATTTTATACAATGGGTCTATCACAAATGGCTACTAGAAAGTGAATACGAAACATGCACAAAACCTGCCTACGCTATTTATCATAAAAACAAATATTTGCGTGATGATGATTTATTTGATGTGAGCTTCTACCTTCCTATAATTTTTTAAGGAAATATTTATCAAATCAATATCAAGATCAAGCAAAGACAAAGGCAGTCCAAAATCTTCAATTTTTACATAATCTTTCAAAGTTACAAGTAAACTATCGCTCTTATCCTTGCGTAAAATTGTTTCAAGTTCCTCTTTTGTAAAACTATGATGATCTTCAAAGTAATTTTTACTCACGACATCAGGTAAGTATTTATCAACTCTTTGTGGTCTTGCTATGGCAGTTACAAAAGACATTTTTTTCCTTGGATTTTTCACTCTAACAACTCGTTTAAAATCAACACCATCTTCTACAACAAGAGCACCTTTGCCTTGCCACAATTTTTCCCTATAAGGTCCAGATGGTAGGCAAAATTCATTCTTTGTTTTTACATTTATCAGAATATCATGCTTTTTGATGTTATGTTTTGAGTAGGCATCATCCAAAAAAACAATTTCACATCCTAACTCTTTGGCTTTATTTATAGCTATTTTTCTATCTTCACTTACTATGACTACTGCGTTTGGAAGTTTTTTTGCATAGACCATTGCCTCATCACCACTGCGTTTGACATCACATAAGATGCCATTTTTATCTTTTACGATTATCATACCCTTAGACTCACGTCCATAACCGCGTAAAATAATGGCAGGTTTTTCATAGTGCTCTGCTAGTGCACTGACAAGTGGAGTCTTTCCACTTCCACCTACGGTTAGATTCCCTACGCTAATGATTTTGATACCAAAGTCTTCTGCAGTTATCGACTTAAAACGTAAATACATTATAAAACAATAGAGCCAACTCAGAGGAAATAAAAAATATGAAAGAAATTTTTGAAGAATTTTTGGGTTGTAGAAATACTCTTCAACCCAAAAAACAAGTGCCTTTTTCAAAAGAACTAAACCCTTGTTTTTGCTATTTTTTTAACTTTTGAAATAACAAATTTTACCTCTTCATCACTCATATCTGGATAGATTGGTAATGAGAGGATTTGCTGAAACGAACGAAGTGCCACAGGAAAATCATTTACTCTTAGAGAGTACTTTGATTTATAATATGTTAAAAGATGTAAAGGAATATAATGAAGTCCTGTACCTACCCCCTCTTCTTTTAGGGCAATAGCAAAAGAGTCACGGTTTTTATCAATCTTTATTATATAAAGAGAGAAAGAGTTTTCTTCATTATCCATAGTCGGAATAGTTACATGCTCAACGCCAGCAAGTCCTTCTCCGTACATTTTTGCTATCTCTTTTTTTCTTTTTATTCTCTTGCTTTGCTCTTTTACCTGCGCACGTATATATGCTGCGTTTAGATCACTTAAAGCATAATCATTTCCAATATCCACAACATCATAAATATATTCTAAAGCATTGTCATCACGTACTATAGCATGATTAGCGATAAGTCTTGCTCTTGCCATTAAATCTTCATTGTTTGAAGTAATCATACCACCATTACAGATATTTTTCTTCAAATGCGGTGAAAAATTAAAACAGGTCATATCTGCACCCGTAGCACCAATCTTAACACCTTTATATGTTGCACCTAGTACATCACTAGCATCTTCAACAACTTTTATATTGTAAATTTTTGCCATATTGTAAACTCTCTCCAAGTTAACCGGAACATTCCCAATATGTGTAATAATTACAGCTTTAAGTTTTTTTGACTTGTTCTCTTCTAGATAGTTTTCTAGTTTTTCAACATCAATAATGAAGCTTCCCTCAGCTATATCTATAAAAATAGGTTCAGCATCAAAATGACGAACAACTTCAGGAACGCTTGGATGTGCATTTACACTACATAAAACCTTATCTCCACGTTTGAGATCAAGTGCAAGCATTGCCAAATGTAGTGCTGATGTTCCATGTGAAGTCGCTAGCGCATAATCACTTCCAACATATTCTTTAAACTCTTCTTCAAGTTCTGCAACTTGATTGATATCTTCACCATCGAGTGCATCACTTACATTTGAGTGGGCTCCTATTGAACTTTCATATCTATGAAAAGGTACTTTTACTTTTTTTGTTGGCATTTACTACTCCTCTTTTTTATAATGTTATATCTCTTGGATAATTAAAATCATGTCCAAGTGTTCTAGATGTTAGCTTGGCAATGACTGGCATCTTTCTCTTAAAATGATTTCGAAAAATCTTTTTTATTATCATATCTAGCATTACTTCGTCTATCCCCTGCTCAATAACCTCTTCACGTGATAAACGTTCATCAACATAAAGCTTCATTGCCGCGTCAAGCTCAGCATAGGTATAACCCAAATCATCCTCATCACTCTGTCCATCCCACAAGTCAGCAGAAGGCGGTTTTTGGATAATGCTCTTACTCACTCCAAGATAACGAGCGAGTTCAAATACTTCACTTTTATATAGGTCGCCTATAGGATTCACAGCCGAAGCCAAATCCCCATAAAGCGTTCCATATCCAAGCATAAGCTCACTCTTATTACTCGTACCTAAGACTAAGGCATTTTCACGTGCAGAGATGTCAAAAAGTGTAGACATACGCATACGAGAAGAAAAGTTTCCTTTTCGTAAATTATCCAAATCAGGATTCATTTTCTCATATGCTTCAAGCATTGGAGATATAGAACACGTCACTGCGTTTAGATTAAAATCTCTACAAAGCTCATCAGCATCATCAAGCGAACTTTTGGAAGAATACTGTGAAGGCATTTTTACACAAAGTAAATCATCTTGAAAAGCTTTATGGGCTAGTACTGCTACAACAGCAGAATCAAGTCCACCACTTAAACCGACAACAACCCTATTTATGCCTGTCTTTCTCACTTCAGTATCCAAAAAAAGTGTCAAGTAGTCAGTAATCTGAGAATATTTGCTCATAATATATTTTAAACCTTTAAAAGTTATTAACAAATGAGATTATAACTAAATTTTGTAACAAATATTTTTTTAAGAAAAAATTTAACATTTTTGTAACTAACTTATATTATACTTCTAAAATAATTATACTAAATAAATAAAGGCTCTCTTATAAATTCACCCATAATATCTAGATTAAAACTGTTAGTATTTTTACCTTTAATTATCATTTTCATTGGATTTATTCTTGTTATGATTGATAGCTATAAAGAGCTTAAAGATTTTACTGTGCTCAAAGAAAACACCGCAAAGATACAAGAGATATCAATGCTTATCAATTCACTTCAAAAAGAGCGTGGATACAGCAGTGGTTTTCTTGCTTCAGATGGAAAAAACTTTAAACATAAACTTTTATTGCAACAAAAAACTACTGATTTTAGAAATAAAAATTTCAAAGAGATTCAAAGATTATCAGATTTACGAGGAAAAATTAACTCTTTTTCCATTCCAGCTTCCGATGCATTTAACAGATATACACTCCTTATTAATTCTTTATTAAAAAGTTATTTATTCTCAACAAAAAATATAAAAAACAGTGAAATTGAACAAAAATTTTATTCTTACACACATCTTCTTTATATGAAAGAGGCTCTAGGAAAGATCAGAGGTTCCCTCAATGGCATCTTTTCTCAAAAGTCACAAAACCATCAACTTCTCATCACTGCAATTCATGCAAAAGGAGAATATGACCTTGCAAAAGAAAAATTTTTAATTTTTTGTGAAAAAAATATTCTCCAATCATTTGCACATATTCTTAAAACACAAGATTATATTTGGTTTACACAAATATACAGCAGATACACACAAAAACCAAACGCAGTAATCAGTGTCAATCCACAAGAGTGGTTTCAGAGAACTACAGCGATAATAGAAGCGCTAAATTCAATAGAAAAACAAAAATTTCAAAGTATTAATCATAGCATTACACAACATATACACCAAGCAAAAATTGAATTTGCAATCAACTTCCTTTTCCTTGCGGCTCTTTTTATCATCATAACTGCACTTGGTTTAATGATAAAAAACAACATTGTAAGAAATATTCAATTGTTACAACAATATAAAAATGCAGTTGACAGAAGTAGCATAGTTTCTAAGACAGATAAAAAAGGGAAAATTACTTATGTAAATGATAAGTTTTGTGCAATCTCAGGATATATGGCAGAAGAGCTTTTAGGAAAACCTCACAATATCGTTCGTCATAAGGATATGCCAAAATCAGCTTTTAAAGAGATGTGGGAGACAATTTTAGATAAAAAGCCATGGTTTGGCATCGTAAAAAATAGAAAAAAAGATGGTGAATTTTACACTGTTGAAGTAACTATTAATCCTATTTTAAATGAAAAAGGTGAGATAGAAGAGTTTATTGCTATTCGAAATGATATTACAGAAATTGTAAAACTCTCTCAAGAGATAGAAGAGACGCAACAAGACATTATCCTCAAGATGGGAGAGATTGGAGAGACAAGAAGCCAAGAGACTGGCTTTCATGTCAAACGTGTTGCACTTTACTCACAAATACTTGCAAAACATTATGGTCTAGCTGAAAAAGAGATTCAATATCTTACTATAGCCTCTCCTATGCATGACATAGGAAAAGTTGCCATACCAGACAGCATTCTAAACAAAAATGGAAAACTTACACAAGATGAGTGGAGTGTAATGAAAACACATGCTGAAATTGGCTATGAGCTCTTTAGAAATTCTGAGAGAGCGTTACTCAAAACTGCTGCTATCATTGCGTATGAGCATCATGAAAAATATGATGGAAGCGGTTATCCACGAAATCTTAATGGTGAAGATATTCATATATATGGACGTATTACTGCTCTTGCAGATGTTTTTGATGCACTTGGCAGCGAGCGTTGTTACAAAAAAGCTTGGGAAGATAAAGAGATTTTCACCCTTATCGAAGATGAAAAAGGAAAACACTTTGATCCAAAACTTGTTGATATCTTCTTTGAGCATCTTGATGAGTTCTTAGCAGTAAGAGACAAGTATACTGAGCAGAGCTCATTTATGAAAGAGAATTAACAAACCTCTTTTTTAGCCATGATTTTAAGTTCATCGCAACTAAATCCAGCTTCTTTTCTTGCTTGAATATTTAAGTTGTCAGGTCTTAAAAAGCCTCTTGGATAGTATTTTTTTATAATTTGAAAAAATACATCTGTTGAAAGATTTTCCTCTTTACAAGCGTAAGTAAACCAAATATCACCTTTTTTTACATGGTCTATCTCTTCATCCAAAATCACTTCAAGATTTATTATGATTTTTGAAAGCATTTCACTTTTTGGCATTTTTTTAAGTTTTTTGAGTATCATCGGTGTAGCATCAAGTCCATTGGCTTCAAGATAGCGTGGCACTACTGCCATCCGCTCAACAAGTGTTTGTGTTTTTTGACTTGCTTCAAAAAGTGCGTCATGCACAGGCAGATCCCCATACACTGCGTTTAGCTCATGCAGTAGTTTTTCAAGCATCAAAAAGTGCCGTATCTCATCATCGGCAACCTCTAGCCAATCATCATAATAGGCTTTTGGCATTCCTACAAATCTATACGTACCATCAAGAGCTAAATCAATGGCAGAATACTCTATATGCGCAATAGCATGCAAAAGATTTATCTGTCCCTCTTTTGCAGTAAGATTACTGCGTTTGGGAACATTTTGAGGTGGTACAGTTTGACATATCTTTGTATAAGAAGGTTCTGTAAACTCTTTGGGTGTAAACGCAGTCTCAAATACAACATTGTCATTTTTATATGCCTCATAAAAACGACTAAAACGGCTTATCTTTGTTGCGCTATCTTGAGCTTCAAGTATTAACTCTAATTCTTTAAAAAAATTCATAACGACATAATGCTATAATCACAATAAAAAAGAGATTAGAATGACTATAAAGAAACAGCCTATGGGACCGTATCAGACAAATTGTTACATCGCGAGTGTTGATGGCAAGGATTTTATCATCGACCCGGGAGTCGGTGCTACAGAGTGGGTTTTAGATAATGTTACAAATCCTGTGGCAATCTTAAATACACATGGACATTTTGATCATGTATGGTCAAATGCAGAGCTTCAAGAAAAACTCGGTATCAAACTCTACACACCAGAAGGTGACATTCATCTCCTACAAGACAGTGGCTGGATGCCTGACCTACCCCCTTCAACTCCTGATGTCGCCATTCAAGGTGATGAAGAACTTGATTTTGATGGTACAAAAGTCAAATTTCGTCACTTTCCAGGACACTGCCCAGGATGCTCAACCATAGAAATTGAGGACGCAATGTTTAGTGGAGATTTCATTTTTCAAAGAAGTATTGGACGTACCGATTTTCCTTATTCTAGTCCAGAGGATATGAAAAAATCACTACAAAAGTTTAAACTTATTCCTTACGATAAAACAATTTATCCGGGACACGGAGAAAACACAAGTATAAAACAAGAGCAACAATACACTGACTACTGGATAAATCAGTTCTAAAAAGGAGAAATATGCAAGATCATTTTCAACATAAAGCACAAGAGTGGGATAAGGGTGATATCCGTGTAAATGGAGCCAAAACAATAGCTGATGCTATCAATGAAAGCATAAAACTAGACAAAGAGATGGAGATACTTGATTTTGGTGTGGGTACAGGGCTTCTTGGCTTTAGCATCGCGCCACAGGTCAAGAAAGTCTATGGAGTAGATACTTCAACAAAAATGCTAGAAAAATTACAAGAAAAAAATACGCCTGATCTGAGCATAGAAGTATACAACCAAGACATCATAAAAAAACCCATAGACAGAGAGTTTGACGGACTTATCAGTTCTATGACTTTGCATCATATAGAGGATTTGGATGCTTTTTTTGCAAGAATTTACAAAAATATCAAAAAAGGTGGTTTTATCGCTATCGCAGATTTAGAGAGTGAAGATGGCACATTTCATGCAGACAACACAGGAGTTTTTCACTTTGGATTTAAAGAAGAGAAGCTTCTAAACGCAGCAAAAAAAGCAGGCTTTAGCGACACTGCGTTTAGAAACATCAATACAATTCAAAAACCACATCGTGACTTTGGAGTTTTTCTTTTTACAGCTAAAAAGTAGTCAAAACCCTACTCTTCTTCACTAGGCGTACCGCTATTACTTTCTTCTTCATCTAAAAGATGGAGTTTTAAGACATGTCTTTCTGTTATGACTGTTTTAAACTCTCCCTCAAAGACTTTTATATCTAAGACAAAAGCTTCAACATGAACATTACGTTTACGACCCTCTTTATGACGTACACGAGCTATAACCTTTACTTCATCATGCAACTTAACAGGCGAAAGAAACTGACAATCACTTGCAACAAGCACAACATTTCGTTTATTTACCGCAAGCATAGCAGCATAATCAGCTGAACCAAAAATAAATCCGCCATGTATCAATCCTTCTCTATCAGCAACCATCTCACTTATCGTTGTTAAACGCAGCTCAACATAACCTTCTTCAAGCTTTATGATTTCACCATTGAGGTTTTGATTTACAAGCTCATGTGTTTGAACTGCAACAGGCTCTTTTTCATCCTTATACTCTTCTATTTCTAACTCTTCATTATTTGTATTTTCAGCCATTAATTTTTATCCTTTATTAGTTTTACATATACTCTTTGTGGTGCGGGATATCCCTCAACCGTTTTTGTGTTATCATTTGGGTCTAAAAAGTCCTCTAGTGACTGCCCTTCTATCCACTCAGTCTTTCTCTGTTCTCCTGTGTCCGTTACAGAAGTCTCAAGTATTTCAAACGCAGTAAACCCAGCTCTCCTGCACCAATGCTCAAGAGCTTTTATGGTAGGTACAAAGTAAATGTTTGGTATCTTTGAGTAACTCGATTCTGGACACAGAGCCATCTCTTCTTCTCCGTCGATATAAAAAGTGTCTAGTATCACTTCACCCTGCTTATCTAGCCCTTTATAGAGTGACTTGAGCATTGCAACAGGGTCACTTCGATGATACAAAACACCAAGACAAAAGATAGTATCAAACTTCTCTTCATAAAACTCTAAATGTTCAACACCCAAAAGCTCATACACTATCTCACTTTTCACAAAATGGTTTATAAAGTCAAACTGTGTTTTATAAACCGGTGAGGGGTCAAATCCTACTAAAGATTTTGGTTGATCTTCTTGCATACGAAACATATAATAACCGTTGTTACACCCTATATCGGCAACTCTTTTATCTTTTAAATCAAAATGTGGACGTAAAAGATTATACTTTACAAAACTTTTCCACTCTGTATCTATGAAAAGTTCACCTAAAGCAAAAGGACCTTTTCGCCACGGCATAAGCATCTTTGCGACATCATAAATTTTTTCTTTACCAAAATCACCATTAATCTTGATTGTATCACAAAACTCTACTGTACACTCCACATCTTCAAGGCTTTGTACTGCTTCACGTAATGGAGCAATATTTTTCCAAGCCATCCATCTTTCACGTTCTTTTCTTAGATTATTTATATTCATTTTAATCACTGTATTAGCTAAATTTTACTATAATTGTACCTAAATATTTCAAAGGTTTTAAATGCGTATAGAAAAAAAAGCGACTGTTGTTTCAAGCAGTGTTGCAGCAGTCCTCGTTTTACTCAAATTGACTGTCGGTATTTTCAGTGGTTCTATTGCCGTTTTAGCTTCTGCCATAGATAGTTTGCTGGACTTAACCGTCTCTATCTTCAACTATTTTGCTCTTCATAATGCGGAAAAAGATCCTGATGGTCGCTTCCATTTTGGTAGAAGTAAGTTAGAACCACTCGCGGCTGTCATAGAGGGAACTATCATTTCATTCTCAGCAATTTTTATCTTATATGAAGCTATTACAAAGATTGTACATCCTAGAGATATGAGTCATATGAGTGAAAGTATCGCTGTTATGGTTGCCTCTTTTGTCATTACAGGTTTTTTAGTTTTTTTCCTCTCTTATGTAGCGAAAAAAACGAAAAATATGGTCATAAAAGCTGATGCTCTACATTATAAAACCGACCTCTTTTCAAACGGTGCAGTTTTGTTTGCTCTTGTAGCCATTCATTATACTGGGGAGCAACTTATTGACCCTATTCTTGGTATTGGTATCGCTATATATATGATTTATTCTGCTATTCCTATTGTCAAAGAGGGAGTTTTAATGCTTCTTGATGCTTCTTTACCGAAAGAAGAAGTGAAAAAGATAGAAGAGATTATAGAAAATGAAGAAGCAATTATGAACTACCACTTTTTAAGAACAAGAGAGTCAGGTTCTCATGTCTTCATCTCATTTCATGCTGTTTTTAATGTCAGTATTTCACTCTATGATGCTCATGTGATTGCTGATAGAGTTGAAGCAAAGATTAAAAAAATATTTCCAAAAGATAAAAAAGTACATATTTTAGTTCATATGGACCCTTACGATGATTCAGATATGAATGAAGAAGAAGAGGAGTGGTAAGTCTTACCTTTTAGACTTAGCACCTTTTTGTTTTATCACTTTAGCTTTGAAGTTTTTGTTTGCAATGTTTTCTAAAAATACTGTTGCGTATGAACCTTTTGGCAGTGTAAATGCAACATTCAAAATATCAAAATTATTTTTATACTTAAACTCTATATCAGATGGAAAAACAAGTGCTTCACGACGAAGCCCTTTATCATATAAAAACTCATCATCATATTTTTCTTCTATCGCTTTTGCTTCACCTCTGGCTCGATACACATCACGTCCAGGTAATAGCCCTGTAGGAACCACTTTATGTGCCTCAAAATCTTTTTGTGCTATCTTTTTTGGTGTAAAGAGTTTACCTTCGCTTGAGAGATAAATATCACCCTCTAAAAGAAGAAACTTTGAGTCATTTTTCTCACGGCTTAAGATAACACGCTCTTTTAGCCAGTCATTAAAGTAAACACTTTGATAGATAGATATCAAAAACTTCTTGAGCTTTGCATCAGCTATATGTAAGTCACCGCCTATCATTGCTTTTGCTTGTTCTACCGAGTCTTCATTGCGTCCAAATCGTTGATACCCAAAGTAATTTGGCAGTCCGTTTTTTTCGCTCTTTCGTGCAAGCTTTTCAATCTGCCCTGCTTCTATCTGAGAAACACCAAAAAGATTGATGCTAAAACGATTTCCCACCAAGTCACCCATACGAATAGAGTGTGTATGTCGCGTTGCGTTTAGTATCTTAATCTGGGGATGTTTAAACTTTTTAAGCAGTTTTTCAAATTTTGCTTCAACAGATATATACTGTGTTGTTGTTGCATGTTTATCTTTTAGTCCTGCATAGCCTATTTTTTCAGCAGGAATGTTTAAAAACTCTGCAAACGCAGCTATCATATCCCAAGTTGTCATTTCAACTTTTTTGATATGGTAGATTGCAAAATTTCCATTACCTTTAAAATGTATTGGGATTTCATCCACGATAAAATCATCTTTATTTTGTTCAAATTTAAAATGTATTGTATTTTTATTTTCTAGATATTCTCTGTTCAATTTTTACCTTTACTGTTTTATAAAGCTAAGCGCCCAAGTTCTTTGTTGGCTTTTGCTATATCTCTTTTTATCATCTCTTTAAGCTCTTCTAAAGAGTCAAACTTCTCATTGTTTCGTATAAACGCTACAAAACTTATGCTTGCTTTTTCTTTGCATACTACTGCACCATCAAGTATATGCGTCTCAACGGCAAAGCTACCGTCAGTTGTCACGCGATGCCCTATAAAACTTACAGAAGGATGAAAATGTTCTTCCTCGTCCAAACGTGTCAATGTTACATACACACCCTCTTTTGGAAGTAAAAAACCTTCTACCTCTAAGTTTATAGTAGCTACAAGCTCTTTAGATCCTAGACCCTGCCCATCTACTCTGTGACCTTCAATAGTATAGTTATACCCTAGAAACTCATTTGCACCTTTGATATCACCCATCTTTAGTTTTGCACGAATTTTATTTGAATGCACTGAGTCATTGTTGTGCTTCACTTCTTCTATCACAACAACCTCCCCATCAAATATCTTTTTTAAATCTTCAAAAGAGTACTTTCTATCTTTTCCAAAATGAAAATCATACCCAACAACTATCTTTTTGAGTTGTGGAAATTTAACTTTCAAAAATTTTACAAAACCCTCACCATCAAGATGGCGGATCTCATCTAGTTTGAGATATACTATAGGATGATTTGTGTGCTCTTGTCTTGTACCATTAGGTGTTAAACAAGCATAACCATTTTCTATCACAACTATACAACTTTGAGCATCAAGCGCACGAAAAAGTGCCTGATGCCCAATATGCATACCATCAAAACCACCGATAGCAATCGAAGTAATACTGTTATTCGTGTTCAATTTCTTCTAACTCCAAGGTCAATTGATTTTACAACATATTTCTATTGTATCTGTAAGTATATCTAAAGATATTTCATTTTTGGAAATAAGAACAAAATCAAAGATATTTTTTTGATTATTAAACATCACAATAGTTAAAGGACATTATGTCCTTCTATTACGATATTTATTGCCAAAAAGGAGATCTTGTATTTAAGAATACTAATACAAAAAATGTAAAAAACTCAATTCAATTGTAATTTATGAAAGCTGAAGAATTTGATAAGATATTTGATGATAACGAAGAAGATATCATTGAATACCTTGATTTATCTACAATAAGAAGACCCAATTTGGAACCAAAGAGAATAAATATAGATTTTCCTACTTGGATGGTTAAAAAACTTGATGAAGAAGCACAACATATTGGAGTAAGTCGTCAAGCTATCATTAAAACGTGGTTGGCTGATAAAATTATGCAAATTGAACATCATAAAGTAGCTGGATAACAAATTTGAATATGCCTATTTATGAAAGTAATAACAATACTCTAAATTTCCCTCTTTCCCTGTAAGGCGTGAAGGAAGCTTTTGAAGTAAATTCCAGCCTTTGAGCCGACAAGCATCTTCAAACTTTATCATGGCATTTGCTATTGCTTTTTTATCTAGTACTACACCATTTTTATCACGTTTCACTTCTCGTCCAACTTCAAACTGCGGCTTAAAAAGCAGTATAATATCTTGACTTGCAAGGCGTTCAACATCATCTAAGATGTAAAATAGTGAGATAAATGCAACATCACTCACTATCAGATCAAATCGCTTCTCACTTGTAAACTTGCGTATATCACAGCCCTCATAAACATTCACTCGAACATCTTTACGAATGCATTTATGCAGTTGGTCATGTCCAACATCTACACAAGTCACCTCTTTTGCACCTCGCTCTAAAAGCACCTGAGTAAAGCCACCCGTTGAGGAGCCGATATCTAAAGCCTCTGTATCTTTTACATCAAATTTTATCTCGTCTAAAAATTCATCCAACTTAAACGCAGCTCGAGAGACATAAGCCTTATACTCGGCAACACGTACCTCATCACCCTCTTGAACTCTAAACGCAGCCTTTTTGATGACTTTGTCGTTTACACTTACAAGCTCTTCTTTTATGATGTTTTGTGCTTTATTACGGCTATCTACGAAATCGTTTTCTACCAAATAGTTATCTAATCGCATCATTGAATGAGCTCTTGCATTTCTTCTTCATTTAAAGTTGCCACACCTAAACTTACAGCCTTATCATACTTACTTCCGGCATCTTCTCCGTAGATAACAAAGTCCGTTTTTTTACTTACCGAGCCTGACACTTTCGCGCCAAGTGCTTCTAGCTTTTCTTTTATCTTCCCACGTGATTCGCTCATTGTTCCTGTTAAAACTACAGTTTTACCTTTAAAAGGGTTCTCTTGTGCCTC
This sequence comes from Sulfurimonas sp., assembly GCF_026988655.1. GTDB lineage: Bacteria > Campylobacterota > Campylobacteria > Campylobacterales > Sulfurimonadaceae > Sulfurimonas. The sequence continues at coordinate 13,794 of NZ_JALSKT010000024.1, forward strand.
TTCTTGTTGCTCTGGTTCCACTGGCTGTAAAACCTCAACAAGCTTACTTACCGTTTCATGATTTACTCGTAAAAACTCTAAGAATGATTCCGCCATCTCTTCACCAATGCCTTCTATCTCCAAAAGCTCTTCTTTTACTGCGTTTACAAAGTTCAAACCAAATCTTTGTGCTATCATTTTTGAAGCAACTTCTCCAATATGCTCAATCCCAAGCGAATTGATAAGACGCCAAAGCTCACAGCCTTTTGCACTTTGTATTGCTTGTAAAAGATTTGTCGCTTTTTTCTCTTTAAAGCCTTCAAGTGCTAAAAGTTTTTCTTTGTTTAAGTCAAACAGATCAAGTACACTTTTGACTAATCCCGCACTAAAGAGTTGCTCGACGATTTTCACGCCAAGTCCGTCGATATTAAGACACTGTTTTGAAGCAAAGTAGATGATGGAGTTGACAACTCTTGCCTCACATCTTAAGTTTTGACACTTTATCAGTACCTCTTCTTGAAGGAGCTCGCTTCCACAAACCGGACAGTTTTTTGGTCGCGCAACTTTGACTTCATTACCAGTTCGCTCCTGCGTTAATACCTTAATGATTTTGGGTATAACATCCCCACTTCTTAAGATAATAACCTTGTCAAAGATACGAATATCTTTTCTATCAATCTCATCAAAATTATGCAGTGTCGCACGCTCCACGATGACACCATCTATCTCTGTGGGTTCGACAATAGCCACAGGTGTCACAACACCAGTTCTACCAACTTGCAGCACAATATCTTTTACAGTGGTAATCTTTTCAACCGCAGGAAATTTATATGCTACTGCCCAACGAGGTACTTTGACCGTATAGCCCATATCTATCTGCGCTGCTATTTCATTGACTTTTACGACCATACCATCAAGCATCATCGGATAACTCTCACGTTCTTCTTTCATCTGTTCATAGATAGCTTCTATCTCATCAAAACCTTTTGTAATGCGGCGAAGTGGTGGCTCACGAAAGCCAAGCTGATAAATGTAGCTCATTTTTTCACTGAGTAGTTTATGACTCAGTTCATTTACTCCAACACCATAAGGTAAAAAAACAAGATTACGTGTAGCGGTAATACTAGGATCAAGTTGTCTTAAACTCCCAGCAGCTGCGTTTCGAGGGTTTGCAAAGAGTTGTTCTCCTGCTTTGAGACGCTGGGCATTTATCTTCTCAAACTCATCTTTAAATATAACGACTTCACCACGAATTTCTATGCGTTTTTTATGTTCTATAGTCAGAGGAATTGAGCGAATAGTCTTCACATTTGGTGTGATCAGCTCACCAACTGTACCATCCCCTCTTGTGATACCTTTAAGAAGCTCACCATTTTCATAGATAAGATTAAGCGAAGCGCCATCATACTTAGGTTCACAATAAAAAGTGACATTTTTATCTAGTCTGTAGGTTTTTTCTAGCCATTTTTGCAGTCCATCTGCATCGAAGATATCTTCAAGCGACCACATACGTGAGAGATGAGGCTCTTTTGTAAAACCTTCACTGATGACATCACCCACACGCTGCGTCGGCGAGTTTTTCAAAATATCCTCAGGATGTGCCTCTTCATACTCCACAACTTTATGATAAAGCTTATCATAGCCCTCATCGGTCATAATAGGGTCATCTAAAACATAATAATGATAAGCCCAAAGATTAAGTGTTTCTACTGCGTTTATATATTCTTCTTTATTCATATGCGAATTTTATCTGAAAGTTGCTAAAATTATAAAAAATAATAGAGAAAATAATATGAATATGATAATGGCAAACTCACAAGAGGCACAAGATGCTTATAAACTTGTACGGGCTTTACAAAAAAGATTTGTAAATCAGCTTAATGAACTGAGCAAAGAGCTTGGAGAGAACAAACCTTACGAAGAAGTAACTTGGCTGCGTGACGGGGGTCTTCACGGAGGAGGAAGTCGTTTTGAAGCGCGAGATGCACAACTCTTTAATACCGCAAGTGTCAATGTCTCTCAAGTGCATTATGATGAAATTCCAGACAAAAACCTCAAAAGTGCAACAGCAATCTCTACTATCATTCACCCAAAAAATCCAAATGTACCTTCCATACATATTCATATTAGCTTGACAGAGCTACGTGATGCGCCCTCATATTGGCGTATCATGGCGGACTTAAATCCAAGTATTTTTAATGAAGAGGATAGAAAAACTTTTGATGATGCTCTTCGCACTTTAGCAGACAAACGCTACGATGAAGGTGCTAGCCAAGGAGACAAATACTTCAACATTCCTGCCTTAGAGCGAACGCGAGGTGTTTCACACTTCTACCTTGAAAACTACAAAACCATAGACAAAGCTTCTGACGCTGCGTTTGCACAACAGTTTGGAGAAGGTGTCATAGATACCTACACTAGCATTGTAAAAAATGCTCTCCAAACACGCACAACAATCACCCAAGAAGAGAAACAAAAACAGCTCGAATATCATACGCTCTATCTTTTTCAAGTTCTAACACTTGATAGAGGTACAACTTCAGGCTTACTCATTCACAATCAAAATGATGTCGGCATCATGGGCTCTCTTCCATCACATATAAACAAAGCACTACTCCTTTCATGGAAAGAAAAAGTACCAAAACCACAAGATGAGCTTGTACAAAACATCGCAGATACCGTAGCAGAAAATGGCGTTGTAGATGTAGCGACAAAAGAGAGATTGGCTCAAGTGGTGCGAGAACACTACAAAAAACACCCCCAAGCCCTCAGTATGCAAGCAAGCGGAAACACCACTCCTAGCACTGTCGCAAACCATAAGGAATAAATTTTAATTGACTTATCTAGATGAATATTATATACTATTGTAAAACATAATTATATAAGGAATTGTTTATGCACAATATTTCTCAATTAGAAAAACAACAAGTTGGTTTGCGATTACCGAAATATTTAATAGAAGAGATAGATGCTTTTACCAATCAGTTTTCTATTAATAGAACTGATGTAATTACAGAAGCAATATCTTCATACATTAGTACACAAAAAGCAAATATATTTTATCAAGAGTTTGACAGTAGCTGCAAAGAGTTAAAAAATTCACTAAGTAACAATGGTGAAGATTCTTTGAAATCACTTGATGAGCTCATAGATGACCTTGAACATTAAAACCCTTAGCTCCTTTAACAAAGATGCCAAGAGACTCTTTAAAAAATATAAACAGCTCCCAAATGATTTAAAATTATTACACAAAGAGTTGTTAGAAAATCCGAAATCAGGAATAGAATTAGCTCATAGGTGCTATAAAATAAGAGTTGCTAATAGTTCAATTCCCACTGGTAAAAGTGGAGGATTTCGAGTGATTTATTATTATATTGACGCTATGCAAAATATATTTTTAATGAAGATGTACTCAAAAAGTGAACTAGAAAATATTGATGATGATATAATCTTAAATATTTTAAAAGAGAATGGATTACTAGATAACCTAAGAGAATAATACAAATGACAATTACAGAGAAACAAGAATTAAAAAATATTATTGAATCGCAAATGGCAACACTTTCTAAGGAGTTGGCATATCTACAAACACAACTCAAACCTGTTGATAAAGAGTGTTCACTAGATAATGTCTACCATGCAGGCAGACACCAAGAACAAAACATCATCTTTCACAGATTTCAAGAGTACACCAAACGATACAACAAGCTCATGGCAACACTGAATAAAGTTGAGCGCGAAGATTATGGTGTTTGCAAAGAGTGCGAAGAAAATATCTCCATAGAGAGACTAAAGCTTATACCAGAATCAGAGTACTGCATTGATTGCATGAATGAGTTAGGATTATAGA
>NZ_JALSKT010000025.1 GCF_026988655.1 Sulfurimonas sp.
CATATTTGTGCCAAATAATGCTGCAAAATGGAGCATTTTTATACAGTTGTTTAAGAAATAAAAACTTATAAAACCCTATATAAATGTGTGCTTTAAAAAGTACGGTGTATCGTAATAGATTCTTAGTTTCATAAAAAAGCTCCTAAATAAGGTATAATATAGAATGAAAACAACATACTACTATAATTCGCCTATTGGAAGTATAAAATTTGTCTGTACAGCCAAGCATTTGGTACAGATGAATTTTACGGATTTAGTTTATGAAAATCCAAAAATATACACAAAAATAGCCTCTACATGTAGAGCCCAATTAGATGAGTACTTTTCTAAAACAAGAGAAACTTTTTTTCTTCCAATACTATTTGAAAAAGGAACAGATTTTCAAAGGAGTGTTTGGAATGCTTTACAAAATATACCATATGGTGAAACTAGAAGCTACAAGGATATAGCCAATAAGATTGGCAATCCAAAGGCTGTCAGAGCAGTTGGAGGAGCTAATAACAAGAATCCTATAGGTATTGTAGTTCCTTGTCATAGGGTTATTGGAAGTAGTGGAAAACTTGTAGGTTATGCAGGCGGATTAGATAAAAAAGAGATGTTGTTAAAACTTGAAGGAAAAAAATGACAAAACCAAATCATATGGAAAAAGAGAAAATATATAAGACAAAAGATATCATACCTGCACTTAAATATTATGGCAATAGTTTCGACAAAATAAAAACAAAGTACGAAAATCGTGCAAAAGCAATTATACTAGGATACAGAGTATTTAAATCAGGGCTAAGCGAGAAAGATCTTCGTCTACATGTAGAGGGTAGGGCAACGGATAGAGATATTTTATCTGTTTTGGACTATAAGGATATGAAAAACATACGCTCATGGAGTATATCTTCAAAACTAAAAGATGAAGAAAAAGAGTTAGAGGCATTACGAATTTGGTGCATGAGGCTTGGGGCTATTGCACTTATGGGGAAGCTCACTCAAAAAGATATTATAGCAATTGCAGCCCAAACAGAAGAGTTGGACTGCACGGTACCAAAAGAGTTCTAAAATTATATCTCTTCAGATATAATTAAACCAAATCCTTTAAGACCAATAAAGTCTTTTCCTTTAGAGTTTGTAAGTAGGCTAATTTTTTCGATACCCAATTTTTTGAGAATTTGTGCACCAATTCCAAACTCTTTAACCTCTTTTTTTGTAGAGTATTCATCATCAAGAAATATCAAAACACCACCATTGGTTTTGAGGTACTCTATCGCTCTTATCATTCCGTTAAACTTCTCTTCATCAGAAAAAAGTTTTATATCTGGCATAATATGGTGAAATTTTACAGCAGACTCTTTTTTAATCTCACCAAATGTATATGCAATATGGTGATTACCTTCATGGTCAACCATATCTATGCGGTTTGTTGCTACTCCAAGTAGTTTGGTTTGAGATTCAGTTATAACTCTTACAAGAGACTCATGCTGTATACGATACTCAACAATATCCGAGATATATACCATATTTAAATTGTGCTTTTCACAAAAAATATCTAAATCATCACGCCTTGCCATTGTTCCATCTTCTTTCATGATTTCACATATAACAGCAGACTCTGCAAGTCCTGAAAGACGACATAGGTCAATAGAGCCTTCAGTATGACCAGTTCTTACAAGTGTGCCACCCTTTTTAGCTATGAGTGGGAAGATATGACCTGGGCGAACTAGTTCATTTGCAGTACTTTCACTGTCGGCCAATATCCGTATAGTCATATCTCTCTCGTTTGCTGAGATACCAGTTGTACAAAGTCTAGCATCAACAGAGACTGTAAATGCTGTTTCGTGTTGTGAGTCATTGTCTGTAACCATTGGTGCAAGTTTTAGCCTTTGTGCTATTTTATTTGAAACTGATACACATATCAGACCTTTTGCTTCACTTGCCATAAAATTAACTTTTTCTGGAGTAGAAAAACTTGCAGGATATACTAAGTCACCCTCATTTTCGCGATCTTCATCGTCACACATGACAATCATCTTTCCTTGTTTCATATCTTCAATCGCTTGTTTTACTCTATCTATTGGTGTCATGATTTTCCTATATTTTATAAATTTATTCATATTGTACTAAAAAGCCCTTGACAAACAAATAAAAATCGACTATAATTTCACCTCACTTACGACGAAGTAGGTATTTAAATGTCGCGGGATAGAGCAGTTTGGTAGCTCGTCGGGCTCATAACCCGAAGGTCGATGGTTCAAATCCGTCTCCCGCAACCATTTTTAACGAATATTGGGGTATCGCCAAGCGGTAAGGCACTGGTTTTTGGTACCAGTATTCGGGGGTTCGAATCCCTCTACCCCATCCACCTTTTTATTTATATTTCCATTTGTTTTACAATAGACTGTGCTAGGTATTATGCAAGAAGTATATTTAGTAAATCTCGTTTAGATTATAGCTAAACTAAGAGTTAATTGTTTATATTTTATTGCACTTATTGGTTGAATTCAGGTACTACGGTTTCAATCTAAGCGAATTTGATGGGCTTGATGCAATCTATCAAAAACTTTACGCTTTAGAAGTTGAGATAAAACAAGCGATAGATTTGGACTTAGAGCCTTATTTGTGCAAGTGGGTAAATACCATAAGCGATGAAGATAGAATACCTGAGTATAAAATCCTCTGTAGTAGTTTTGAGGTGGAGAGTTTTT
>NZ_JALSKT010000026.1 GCF_026988655.1 Sulfurimonas sp.
ATAGGGATGTTTTTGGTTTTTCAGGGCTGACTAGTTATATTTTTAGTGAACAAATTCATCAAATTTAGAGCAGAGGATGATATTCAGGTTGAAGGACTAGATGTCAATGAAGTAGGAGTTGAAGCATACCCAGAGTTTAAACGCGCAATTTAACACTAATGTAACAGAGATTTTGCTACTATTCACTCATGAATAAACATGCAAAATCGCTCACGCTCTCCTTACTTATTCATATACTATTGCTTGCTCTAATATACTTTATTTATACGCAAACTTCCAGATATTTACTCCCTACACAAGAAACACAAAAAGTATGTATAAAGCTAAACGCAGTAGCAGCTACAAAGAAGGAAGCTCAAAAAAAAAGAGTGCAAAAGCAAGAAAAGAAAAGTATAACAAAGCCTAAAACTCTAAAAACTGCAACAAAAAAAATAGAAAAAGAAAAAGTTGTAAAAAAGAAGCGTATTGTCAAAAAGAAGCGTATTGTCAAAAAAGCATCTCCAAAAAGAGTAGAAAAACAGCTAGTTCAAAAAATAGAAACTCCAAAAAAAGAAGTGCAAGAGTTGAACATAACTTCTAAGATAATCAAATCAGAAACCTTAAAGCTGTGTAAACCAAGTGAGCAAAAAAAAGCTCAAGTTGTGGTGACACAAAAAACGCAAAAAGAGAAATATCTAGAGGATAATTTACAAAATATTGCTAGACTGATTCAAGAAAATCTTTATTACCCAAGACGGGCAAGAAAACGAGGGATAGAAGGTGTTGTTGTTGTTCGATTTGTATTGCACAAAGATGCAACAGTTACACAGATAACGACAACTGAGTCTTCAAGTGGTATCCTCACTCGTGCGGCCATAAAGACCATAGCAGAACTCTCAGGAGATTTTCCTAAACCTACTCAAAGACTGGTGATTAGTGTCCCTATAAACTACTCATTACGTTAGTGTTGTTATTTTATTAATCGGTGTAGCATATTATCTTCCTGTTGAAAGTTAATTAAATAAGATAAATTAGGGTGATATTTTTTGATGAATTGGTGACCCCGAGGAGAATTGAACTCCTGTAACATGGATGAAAACCATGGATCCTAACCGCTAGACGACGGGGCCACTTTTGTAAAGGGTTTTTGAATTAGTTGTGCTTAAGTTTCAAGTGAAGCGTACATAAGGTACGTGAGCTTTAAACTTCAGTGCAAATAATCAAAAAATGGTGTCCTGTGATGGATTCGAACCATCGGCCACATCATTAAAAGTGACGTGCTCTACCAGCTGAGCTAACAAGACATTTTAGCTTCTCTTTGTTAAGAGGTCGAAATTATAGGGAAAAACAGTTTATAAGTCAAGAGATATTAGAAAGAATTTTAAAATTTATTAATTTGTGCCCAATTAATTATGGATTAACAGCTTTTTAAATACAATAATTGGCATAAAGAGGATTCAAATGAATATAAAAAACACTTTTCTTTTGTATGGCTTGTTTGTTGTCTTGTTTACCTCGTGTACACAACAAGTGGGAATTAGAGCACTTGAACCTGCAGAAGTTGACAGAATATCTTCTACAAAAAAAATTGCCGTGACAAATTTTACGCGCGATAGGGTGGGTTTGTCATCAAAAATTGAAGCTAAGCTTTCAAGTTTTACTATTGATGGTAAAAAATATTTTACTATTGTTAGTCGAAATGACCTTGAAAAAATTCTCTCAGAGCAGAAATTGCAAAACAGTGGACTTGTAAATGATGAGAATATTGTGAAAATTGGTGAACTTATTGGAGCACAGGCTATTATATCTGGTAATGTTACTCCTGCTACTAAGCAAGACAGCTATTTTTATGAAGAACGCGTGCGTTGTGCTGATAGAAAGTGTAAAAAACTTGTTACATATCCTGTACGCTGTATGAAAAGGGTTGTTGGGCTTGCTGCTGAAATCCGTATTGTGGATATTACTAAAGGCGATATCATTTATGCCCAAACTTTGAGTCGTAATGCAAGCTTTAAACATTGTGCAGATGATTCAAAAGCCTTGCCCTCGACTCAAATGGCTGCAAATAAGTTAGCCAATAAAATTGCAGATAGTTTTACCTATAAACTCACTCCTCATTACAAAAAATTTAATGTAGTTTTGCTGGAAGATCCTGATTTGGACTATACAGACAAACAAGAAAAACTCTTAAAAGTAGCGCTTAAGTATGTAGAGCAAGGACGTTATGATAAAGCTGAGAAGTTTTTGATGGATTTGATAGACTCTACTGACGGTAAAAGTTATGTGGCATTTTATGATTTGGGTGTTATCAAAGAGGCAGAGGGAAAATACGATGAAGCAAAAGAGTATTATGATTATGCTGATAATTTGATGATAGAACCCGTGGAGGAGATAAACGCAGCAGTTTTAAGAATAAATTCACTGATACAAAAGCGTAAAAAAAGTATGGAGCAGTTAAATAGATGAAAATAATGTTATTGGTATTAATCACTGCGTTTAGTTTGTTCCTTACTGCTTGTGGGAGCGATAAAAGAGTAGTTATCGATAAGCATGCCCAGATTCCATCATGGTATCTCAACCCTCCAAAGTCTGAGGGGAGTGTTATGTATGCTCTTGGCGAGGGAAAAAGCAAAAGAGAAGCCATAGATAATGCACTTAGTTTGATGGCGTCGACTTTAAGTGTCTCCATCTCCTCTACATTTGATGCAAAGACTATAGTAAAAGAGGGCAGAGTGAATAGCTCTGAGGCAACATATGTAAATCAAACACTGAGTGAAGTAAAAAAGATTCGAATTGTCAATTATGAGATTCTAAACGCAGCTAAGCTTGGATTTAAGCGTATGGCTGTGTTAGTGAGAGCAGATAAAAGAAAAGTTTTCTTAGGACTTAAAGATGATCTTGATCAGAGGTTTTTGATACTCCAAAATGAACAAAACTCTTTACAACAAGAAGATGCCTTAAAAAAACTCTTCTTTTATGAAAAAAGTTTGCAAAAACTAGCAGATGTACCCGATATTTTAGCTGTTATGAAGGTGCTAAACCAAAATTTTGACCAAAAACTCTATCTTCAAAAGCTTCATGAATATAAAAATAGTTACAACACTCTGCACTCTAAAATAACCTTCTCACTCATAGCAGTGCCAAACGCAGTAATGCTTAAAAAACCAATAGCAAAAGGTTTAAGCGTAGAAGGATTTACCCTAGCAGATAAAAAAGATAGTTTTCATTATAAAATTTTTATCAATGCTAACATTGCAAAAGCAAACTCTTATGGGTTTAGTATAGCAAGAGCAGAAATCACTTTAATAACAAAAGATAATCATGATAATGTTGTAGCAACAAATTTGCTTCATATTACCGGACAATCTTCGCAGGGCTATGCTATCGCGCTACAAGATTTGTCTAAAAAATTTGATACTTTAGTGAAAGATAAAGGTGTTAAAAAAGTTTTGTCACTTAACATTTAATGAATGTTTACTTCATAGGACTATACTTACATAAAAATAAATAAGTATACACAATGAGGTACATAATAAATGATGAATAAAATAGAAGATGTTAAAAAAGAGGTAAGTAAAGTAGTAGTTGGGCAGGAGAAGATGATAGATTCTCTTATCATTGCACTTTTATGTGAAGGGCATATCTTGATTGAGGGTGTTCCTGGACTTGCAAAAACTACGACGGTAAATGCACTTTCGAAGGCTTTGGGCTTAAACTTCAAACGTGCACAGTTCACACCTGATCTACTCCCCTCAGATATTTTAGGTGCAGAAATTTATGATCCACAAAATAATCAGTTTAAAATTAAAAAAGGTCCAATCTTTACAAACCTTTTACTAGCAGATGAGATTAACCGTGCTCCAGCAAAAGTACAATCAGCACTTTTGGAAGTTATGCAAGAAAAACAAGTAACCATTGGCGATACAACCTTTAAACTTGACCTTCCTTTCTTTGTTATGGCTACACAAAATCCAGTTGAACAAGAGGGTGTGTATCAGCTTCCAGAAGCACAGCTTGACCGTTTTATGCTCAAACTTGTAGTGGGATATAACACAAAAAAAGAGGAACTCGAAATTGCGCGTAGAATCTCAAGTGGTAAATTTGACACGATACATCCTGTGCTAAACGCAGCTGAACTTGAAAAACTAAAAAATGCTGTGAAAGATATTCATGTTGATGAAGAAGTTGAAGAGTACATGATAGAGCTAGTCAATGCTACAAGACATCCAGAAGAATATGGCTTAGATGAGATAAAAGAGTATATGCAGTTTGGTGCTTCTCCTCGTGTAAGTATAGATATGTTTAAAGCAGTCAAAGCGATGGCTTTTATGCGTGGAAAAGATTTTGTAACGCCTGTTGATGTGGCTTATATTGTAAAAGAGTTGATGCGTCATCGTATTGTATTGACATATGAAGCAGAAGCTGAAGGCATTACAACTGATGAAGTTATTCAAAAAGTGCTCGAAGCAGTAGCAATACCTTAAGGTCGCAGTATTGAGCAAATTACAAAAAATTCTTGTTCGAGCTCGACGTCAAGTATTTAGTGAAATGGTGGGAAATAATCCTTCCATTTTTCAAGGTGAGGGCTATGACTTTATAGAACTTCGTGAATATATGCCTGGTGATGATATTCGCCATATTGACTGGAATATTACGGCAAAACTACAAAAGCCTTATATCAAAATATTTCGTGAAGAGAGAGAACTTAACGTCGTTGTAGCTTCGATGTTAAATGGAAGTGTTTACTTTGGTTCAAAACGTTTCAAGCAGGATGTCATCGCTGAAGTGACAGCACTGCTTAGCTTTTCTGTTATCAAAAATGGCGATCTCTTAAGTACGTATATTTTTACGGAGAAGATGGAGAGTCATTTAAAGCCAAGTAAAAAACTCTATCAAGTACATAAAAGTGTTGATGAAATTTTAAACTTTGACCCTTTAAATAAAAAAGCAGATTATAAAGCGATGGCAGAGACACTTTTTAAAAGACTCAGACGTAAATCCCTTATAATCATTGTAGGTGATTTTTTTGAGATTCCTGATTTTAAATTACTTGCTAAAAAACATGAAGTGATTGTTGTTATCGTTCGTGATAGGTTAGAAGAACAGCCGCCTGAAATGGGCTTTACTTCATTGGTTGATCCTGAGAGTGGCAATGTTTTAGAGGGTGACTTTAATAAAAGTACGGTAAAAGAGTATGCAAAAAAAGTAATGGTTCATGATAGAAAACTCTATGAGACATTTAGAAAACACCAAATACGATTTACAAAAGTGTATACAGATGGTGCGATAGGTGTTGGACTTAGAAGATTATTTGAGGGTAGATAGATGCAAAATTTACAGCAAAACGAGATACCTATTCATGATATAAAACCACTTGTAGAGATATATGAGTATTCACTTTACTATCTTATTGGCGTGACTACGCTTGTAAGTATTGTAGTTCTTGGGGCTGCTTATCTTGCATACAAATGGTATCAAAATAAAAAAAGATTTAACAAACGGGCAGAAGATTATAAAGCGCTACGCAATGTGGACTTTAGTGATGCTAAAAAAGCTGCCTATGAGATAACACTATATGGTGCAACATTTAAGGATGATAGTGAACGTCATAAAAAAGCATATGAAAATATGCTAGAGAAACTTGAACAATATAAATATAAAAAAGAAGTACCAAAGTTAGATGATGAAACTATGCACTATATAGAATTATTTGAAGGATTGATCGATGTTTGATGGAATATATTTTGAACTACCAAAATTAATATTTCTTATCTTTTTCTTCATTGCCTGTGCAAGTTTATGTAAGATGAAAATACCATCTTTGTATTTTCCCCATGCTTCACTCTTTATGAAAAATACAGTTTCAGTCTCTAAGTTACTTTTTTTTCTCAAATGGCTTACTATAGTTATGATGATACTCGCTCTTATGTCGCCAGTAAAAGATGAGCCCTATCAACTCGAACCAAAAGAGGGTCATGAGATTGCTTTGATACTGGATGCTTCTGGCTCTATGAAAGAGCGTGGTTTCGATCCAAGTAATCCGGCTGCGACAAGATTCGATGTTGTTAAATCTATAGTAAAAGATTTTATCTCAAAAAGAGAAAATGACAATATGGGGCTTGTAGTATTTGGAGCGTATTCTTTTATAGCGTCACCACTTACTTATGATAAAAATATTTTAAGACGTATTGTCTCGCAACTTGATATCGGGATTGCAGGGCAATATACAGTTTTATACGAAGCATTAGCACAAGGTGTAAACCTACTCAAAACAAGTGAGTCAAAATCTAAAATCGCAATTTTGCTAACAGATGGGTACTCTACAGCGGGTGTGGATAAAATACCTTTAGAAGTGGCTGTGGAGATGGCAAAGAAAGAAGGTGTAAAAGTTTATCCTATTGGCATTGGTGGAGCAGATGAATACAATCGTGCAGTATTGTTAAAAATAGCAAAAGAGACCGGTGGTGTCGCTTTTGGTGCATCAAATGCGAAACAACTTCAAGAGGTATATAAAAAGATAGATGAATTGGAAAAATCAGAAATAAAAAATGAGACTTACTCTTATTTACATTATTATTACTTTTATCCGCTATTTATTGCTTTGTTATCATTGCTATTGTATGTATATTTGAGAAATAAAAGAGGGGCAGAATAATGACATTTTTACATCCAGAATTTTTATATTATATGTTGCCATTGATTATAATTCTTTTTTTCTTTTTATTGACACAAAAAGAAGCGCAGGCACACTACTTTTCTGATGAGGTTATGAATAAGTTGCGAGTCTCAGCAAATACTTTAACGCTTAAAGCAAGAAATGCACTGTTTATGATTATAGCTATTTTGATGACTATTGCCTTAGCTGGACCCGTCATCAAAAATGGCAAGGTAGAAGTAAAAGCAAAAAGTGCTGATATTATGATAGCACTTGATATTTCAGACTCGATGTTAGCAGAAGATGTTTATCCAAATCGTTTAAAGTTTGCTAAGCAAAAGGCTTTGGATTTACTGAGTTTTGCCCCAAATGAACGTATTGGAGTTATTGCATTTGCGAAGAGCTCTTATCTTGTTTCTCCTCTAAGTTTTGATCATGATGCTGTAAAGTTTTTACTCTCAAAGCTAGATACAACATCCATAACAGAAAAAGGTACAAACCTTATGGCTATGCTTGAGGTTGTAGATAGAAGTATCAAAAATGACTCAAAAAAGTACTTGTTACTCCTTACAGATGGTGGAGATAAAAAAGATTTTTCCAAAGAGATAGCTTTTGCAAAAGAAAAAGGTATAGTCATTTTTGTTCTTGGTATTGGCTCAATTCAAGGCGCACCGATAAAACTTTCAAATGGTGAGTTTATTAAACAAAAAGGGAAAATCATCGTCTCAAAACTGAATGAAAATATAGCTGAGTTAGCTACAAAAACAGGTGGTGTTTATATACAAAGTGTTAATGCAGATAAAGATGTAAAAACAATGCTTCACGAGATAGAGGCGCATAGTAAGAAAAAAGAACTAAAATCACAAGAGATTGAAAAATTTATACCACTTTTTTATTATCCACTTGGTCTTGCCCTTTTACTTTTACTCATAGCCACATCATCAATGAGCAAAAGAGTTAAAGTAAATGTACCTTCTGCATTTATTCTTGCTTTGATGATGTTTCATACATCAAATGCAGATGCAGGTTTACTGGACTTTGTTGATCTAAAAGAGGCGAAACAAGCATATGAAAAAAATGATTTTGAAAAATCTGCAAAGTTATATGACAACTATGCAAAAAGTTCAAATCATGCTGAGAGTTATTACAATGCTGGGAATGCTTTTTATAAGGAAGGAAAATATAAAGAGGCGCTCCAAAATTATAACAGAGCAAGATTTGATGATAAATCGAGTCGAGCAAAGAACCTATCAAACATGGGGAATACCTACGTAAAACTTGGTGGTGAAGAAAATCTTAAAAAAGCTGTTGAGAGTTATGAAGCTTCTTTGAAAATAGAAGATGACAAAGAAACAAGAGAAAACCTTCAAGCTGTAAAAAAAGCTCTTCAAAAGAAGAAACAAAAGCAAAACAAAGATCAGAAAAACCAAAACAAGAAAGAGGATAAAAACCAAAAAAATAAAGATCAAAAGAAAAATGATCAAGAAAACAAAGATAAAAAAGACAATAAAAATAAGGACAAGCAAAAGTCCAAGCAAGAGCAGAAAAAAGATTCAAAAGGAAACCAAGAAGATCAAAAAAAGGATTCTAAAGATAATAAGTCTTCAAAAGAGGATAAAAAAGGTCAAGAAAAAGAAGAAAAAAACCAAGATATGAAGTCCAAAAAACAGAGTGATGAAGAGAAGAAGCATCAGCAAAAAAATGCTCAAAATCAAAAAAATGACAAGAAGCAAGAAGAGAAAGAAAAGAAAAAAGCTCAATCAAACAAAGAGCAAGAAAAAGAGAAAAAAGAAGAAAAACAATCTCATGGACAAACAGCACAAGGTAAACCTATAAAAGGGAAAATGAGTGATGCCGAAGAAAAAAAATGGATGAAGCTATTAAATCAAGATCAAAAAACTTATCTTTATATGCTGAGTCCAAATAATAATAAAGAAAAGGAAAATTCAAATGAAAAACCTTGGTAAGATAATATTTATAATTTTTAGTTTTATAGCAACTGCTACATATGCAAGTGTCACGGCTCAAGTGACACCAAAAGTAGTCTATAGCGGTGAAGTTGCAACCTATATTTTGACAATTGTTGGGGATAAAGTTGAAAAGCCTGTTATAAATGAAATTTGTGGGACAAATGTTATAGGTACGAGCTCACAAACAAGTATTCAAATGGTAAATATGGACTATCAAAAAAGTTACATTTTAAGTTATCGTTTTATGCCTAGAAAAAGTTGTGTTATTCCACCAGTGAGTATTCGTGTGGATGATAAAACTGAGCAAAGTAATGAGGTCAAAGTAAAAGTAACTAAAGCAGTACAAGATAAAAATGCTGATTTTGTACTCTCTTTAAATCCATCAAAGAAAGAGTTGTATGTTGGTGAGCCATTTACGCTCACTTTAGTTCTTAAACAAAAACAGAGTGCTCAAGCAGTTGATAGTAAGTTTGTAGCTCCTAGTTTTAAGGGTTTCTGGATAAAAGGAGAGCCTCAAACAACACGGAGTGAAGATGCAGAGCATATCATTACTACAGCTATTTATAAGCTTGCTCCACAAAGAGAGGGTAACCTTACTATTGAGCCTGCTCAGATTAAAATTGCTACAAGAATGCAGTCTCGTGACTCATGGGGGACATTTTTGCCACAGGTACAATGGAGGACATATTACTCAAATGAAGTGCATATTCACGCAAAACGACTGCCAAACAATGCCAAACTTGTAGGAAGATTTACAATTAAGGCAAGAGCAGATAAAACACAAATAAATCCAAGTGAGCCGGTAAATGTCACAGTAGAAGTTGATGGAGAGGGCAATCTTGAAGATATTTCTAGTTTTAAACCTTATGTTCAAGGTGTAAATGTTTTTGCTGAAAAAGTTGAAGTAAATGGCAACAAACTCACACAAAAGCTAGCTTTTGTTTCTGATAAGGATTTTACTATTCCTGCATTTAGTATCGCTTTTTATAATCTTGATTCAAAAAGAGTAGAAAAAATTTCTACTAAGCCTATTTATATTAAAGTAACTGGTAGTCAAAACAGTAATGAAGAAAAATTAAATATCAAACGTGATACTTCTAGTAATGACAACTCAAATACTCCTGCTCAAACGCAGTCAAGTAGCTCTTTTGTAGGTATATTTGGGCTACTTATAGCATTTGTCCTTGGGACTGCGTTTGGAGTATTTTTAGTCTTGTTAAAACCACTAAAAAGATTCAAAAAAGAGAAAGTATTTAATATTAAGGATGAAAAACTTCTTTTGATTAAACTCTTGCCGTTTAAGGATAAAGACGAAGAGGTGAAAAAGATAGTAGATATACTTGAGGGCAATATTTACTCAGGAAGTAAGCAAAAGATAGATAAAAAAGTTCTCAAAGAGATATTGAAAAAGTACGATATTTCCTAGTCTAGGATATCGTGCAGTTTATTTGCGTTTGTCATCTCTTGATGCACTTTTTCCCACTCTTCATTTTCAATATCATGCTTGAGATTATCAAGTTCAGCTTCAAAAAGGTTAATAGCCTCGAGTAGATTTTCTTTATTTTGTTTAAAAACATCTGTCCACATATCTGGTGAGCTTTTTGCTAAGCGACTCATAGAACGAAACCCACCGGCTGCAAGAGCGAGAATGTTATGTTTGTTTTCTTGTTTAAGCACTGTATTTGCTATGGAGTATGAGATGGCATGGGGCATATGAGAGATAAACGCAGCGTGACGGTCATGCTCATGTGAACCCATGAAGTATTTTTTCATCCCAAGTGCTTTAAAGATTTTTCTTGCAGTTTTCTTTTGAAGTGCCCCACTATCTTCGAGGTCACAAAGCACCACAGCTTTATCTTCATATAAACCTTCTATGGCAGCTTCTGGACCAAAATTTTCAGTTCCAGTCATTGGATGTGCTGCTACAAAGTTTTTTCTTATCTCAGGAGGTACTGAAGCGACTATCTTCTCTTTTGTGCTGCCAAGGTCTATGATAGTAATGTGTTCACTGACATCTTTGAGGGTATTGAGTGAGGCTATGATGCCATTGACTGGAATAGCCAAAAAGATAACATCAAATGATTTGAGTTCATCAAATGTTACAATCCTCTCAACAAGACCAAGTCTGAGTGCATCACTTTGATGCTTTTCATTGTGATCATACCCAACAATAGTTTCAACAAAATCAAGTTTTTTTAAAGAGAGTGCTAAAGAACCACCCATAAGACCTAATCCAATAATTGCTATATTCATTTCATATCTTTTTTTTAATTTGTAGAATTATACTTAATTTACTTTAACATTATCAATATTTTAACTATTGATGGGCTTATGCTAATAAATAGAAAAATTTAAGTTTTTTGTAACTTAATATTAACCTCATAATGGGTAAAATCTTATCTAATTTTATATATGGAATTTTAATGAGAAACCTTTTATCTGCACTATTTTTATTTACCCTTTTTACTTCTAATGTTTATGCACAAAATGTAAAACAAATTAATTTTGATGGGATGGTTCATATCTCTGAGCCAGTTGCTTTACGGATGTTGGACTTTGAAGTTGGTGATGATATCAATGTAGAAGATGTTGACAAGGCAATTAAAAAGTATTTTGATCAAGGGTATTTTAATGATATCTGGGCTGAATTTGATGAGAATGTTTTGACTTTTTATTTTAAAGAAAAGGCCATTATCTCTAAGGTTGAACTTAAAGGCTGGAAAGAAGATGACAAGGATATTATGGAAAGTGTTATTCAACTAAAAAAAGGCACACTCTATGATGAAACAAAAATTGAAGCTGCAAAAAAAAGAATTATAGATGCTATTTCTCAAGAAGGCAAGATCGATAGTGTAGTTGAGGTTGAGACTACTTATCTTGAAAATGGAAGTATTAAAGTCACTTTTATTGTAAATGAGGGTGAAGAGATTACTATCAGTAAATTACAATATAGTGGTGTTTATGGTGTTGATCCAGATGACTTCGATGAAGTGATAGCAAACAAAGAAAAAGAGTTTATGGGCTGGTTTTGGGGGCAAAACGATGGAAAAATGAGTCTTCGTGATTTAGAATATGATAACTTGCGAATTCGTGACTATTATATGCAACATGGCTATTTAGATGCTAAAGTGGATGCACCTTTTGTTCGTGTAAACTTTGATAGTTATACAGCTGATATGAGTTATCAGATCAATGAAGGGAAACCCTATACTATTTCAAAAGTTTCTATCTTTCAAACGCAGCATGTAATAGATGATAAAAAACTCAATGATTTGCTCTCTCTCAAACAGGGAGAAGTCTTTAATATTAAAAAGTTTCGAGACGATTCTCAAAAAATAAAAACTGCCATAGGTGATTTGAGCTACGCTTTTGTTCAGGTTATTCCTGATTTGAAAAAAGATAAAAAGGCTAAAACGGTTGAAGTTATTTTTAAAGTTATACCAGGAGATAAAGTACGAATTAGAAATGTTCTTATCTCAGGTAACTCGCGTACGCTTGATAGAATTGTAAGGCGTGAACTTTATCTTGGACCTGGAGATATGTACTCTTTAACTGACTTGACAGACTCTAGAACAGCCATAGGACGACTTGGTTTTTTTGAAAGTAACACGATAGAAGAAAAACGTATTGATAATCATACTATGGACTTAGTTGTTAAAGTAAAAGAGACACCAACAGGGAATATTCAGCTTGGTGGTGGTTATGGAAGTTATGGTGGTCTTTTACTAAGTGTTGGAGTAAATGATAGAAATATATGGGGAAGTGGAATTAATGTTGGTGTAAAAGCTGAAAAATCTCAAACAACACAAAATTACTCTTTTAATATCTCTAATCCAAGGCTAAATGATAGTGACTTTAGCGGTAACTTTTCTATCTATCATTCTGTTTATGACTATAATGATTATAGTGTCAATAGTGATGGTATTACTGTTGGAGCAGGGCACAGATTTTCTCGTCATATTAGTGGATATTTAGGTTATGGATATTCGGGTAACTCTTATTCATTTTCAAGTACTTTAGATACAAATATTACTGATACATATTATTTTGAGGATTATACAAAAAGTAGTGTGACTATTAGTGTAAATTGGGATAATACAGATGATTTTTATCTTCCACGTCAAGGCTTTACACTTTCTCAAAGTTTTGAAAAATCAGGACTTGGAGCGCAAGCGAAATTTTTAAAATCACGTACAAACTTTGCTAAATACTTTGGCTTAGATGAGTACCTAGGTTTTGATGCTATATTTAGATATAAAGCAAGATTTAACGCTATTATAAATAATGGTTATATTCCTTTAGCTGAAAAATTTTATATGGGTGGTATAGGAAGTGTTCGAGGGTATCAATCTTATTCGCTTTCTCCAACTATTAGCGATGCAAACGCAGTAGATGGGATTAGACGAGTGGGTGGAACTCAAACATTCTCAAACAATGTAGAAGTAAGCTTTCCATTAGTTCCTCAAGCAAAAATGCGTCTTGTTACTTATCTTGACTGGGGGTTTATCTCAGATAATGTTACGCCAGATTTACTTTCTAATAATGTAGCAAGGGCAGGATATGGAGCAGGTTTAGAGTGGTTTTCCCCTGTTGGACCTATACAGTTAATGTTTTCAAACCCTATAAACCCGCAAAGAGGGGATAAAGTGACACACTTTGAGTTTACGATGGGACAAAGGTTTTAAGAATAGTTTTAGTTAAAAACTACTTTGAAGCTATCGTGTTCACAGTTTAACTTACTAAGTGCTTCTTTTGCGAGGTAGAGAGGACTACTTGAAATTACATGAAGTGTCTCACCTTCAAGCTTGAGCTGAAAGTCTATATTTCTTGGTCTATGGCTGAGTAAAACAATACTTAAAGAGAGAAGATAACTTAAAGTTTTTGTGACACGTTCTTCAGGTAAAAGGGCAGCATATTTTGCAAGGTGCATTTTGGATGGAAGTTTGTTTTTTGCATATCGTGTAAGTGTTGCTATCAACATAATATCTTCATGCGTAAAACCATATTCTAGGGCGCTTTGTATAAGATAGTAGGTATGTTTGTTTTGTGAATAAAAGTGTATACTTCTTCCCGCTGGGTAAAGTTTTGCTGCAATAGAGAGATTCTTTCTATAAAGAGTGTCTATGTTAAAGTATTGTGCTGTTAAATCAAAGATCTTTTTACTGAGTGCTGAGAGTTGATTTGCATACTCTTTGCCAGGAATATGAGAATCTAAAATATATCGTACAGAGGTGTTGTAGTTGTGAGGAAATTTATGTTTTGAATTTCTTAACAAATCCGCAAGATAAACACCTTCTCTCACTCCAACACCACTCGTGACAATTTTTTTAGTTTCAAGCTTTTTGAGTAAACGTTGTAAGATAAGTGCACCAGGTTTAATGACATCAAATCTATTGGGTTCTATATAAAGCTTAGAGAGTCCATTCTCATCAGATTCGAGGAGTTTTTCAATATACTTTGAAAAAGTTTTTGTTCTATAAGTGTAAGCATGAATTTTATTTAAAGGGTAGTTCTCTCTTTGCATTATAGCACTTGAAATAGCGCGAAATGTCCCTCCAATACCAATGAGTGTGGTTATTTTTTCGTTAGGAATAGTTTCTAGCGCTGCGTCGATAAACTCTATAGCATCTTGTATCATACCAGTGTCAAAATAAAGCTCTTTAAGGCGTACAGTTCCAAGCTTTAGTGACATAGTATGGGATACGTTGTCTTTATCTATATAGGCAAGCTCTGTTGAACCACCACCTATGTCAATACTAAGTGCATTTGTCTGTTGTGGAAGCAAGTTTGCACAGGCAATAGCACCAAAATATGCTTCTTTTTCACCACTGATGACTTTTATATTGAGTTGTAGTTTATTTTTTACTTTTTGTAAAAATTTATCTTTATTCGGGGCATCACGTAGAGCAGAAGTCGCAACACAAAGTATCTTTCTTGTCTTAAAAGATTCGGCTATTTGTAAAAAGTCATGAAGAGCATCAAAGGTGCGTTGCATTGGAACTTCTTGCAACTCTCCGTTATTTAAGTAAGCATTTTCGGAGATACGGACTTTTGATTTTTCTTCATAAAGAAGATGAAATGCAAAACGAGAAGTTTTTTCATAGATAACCATCCTAACTGAGTTAGAACCGATGTCTATAACTGCTGTTCTCTTTGCCATTTCTTATTCTTCGAGGTCTAAGTTTTTATATTTAAATTGTAACTCTGCTACAGTTTCAACATTATCTTTATCTGGGACTATACAGTCAACTGGACAAACTGAGATACATGCTGGTTCATCATAAATCCCAACACATTCAGTACAGCGATCAGGATCAATATAATAAATCGGATCACCTTCTTCAATTGCTAAAGTAGGACACTCTTCGCGACAAGCATCACATGCTATACATTCATCATTTATTATTAACGCCATATTTAAATACCTTATATTCGTTTGTTTTATTAAAAGTCCTTAGCCAAAAGAAACCCCAACTTAAGCGATAAGAGAATAGTTCTAGTGCTAGGCAGATTTTCGCAGGACTAGCTTTGCTAATTCAAGGAAATCTAACGACGCAATAGGACTATTCTCCTGTCGCCCACAGGGAAAGCTAAGAAGAGCACTACTGACTTCGTTGAAATCACTTGAAGCTACTTGTAGCTCCTTCGTAATTTCGCCTTGCATTAGTACTCTTCTTAACTTTCTTAAATTGAGGTTTATTTTGGCTAAGGACTTAAGGTGAACGATTTATATCAAAATTAACCTTTATTGTATTTGAATTTATTGATATAGCTTAGTTCTTTCTCGGAATAATGCATGATAACTTAGAACTTAATTGCAAACTTGCAATGGTTCCCTCCACTCCATCATCTCTGTTGCGTATACTTATCTTGGCACCAAGGGCATCAGCTGCACTTTTTGCGAGGAAAAGTCCAAGTCCTACTCCTGATTTGTTTCCTTGACGTTTAAAAGGTGCAAATAGGTCCATAGTGTCATCTATACCACAGCCTTGATCTATGACTTCTATAAGTAAGCCATAATCATCAGGACGACTTCGCAAAATAACAGATTTATTTTTAGAGGTAAATTTTAATGCATTTTGTAAAAAGTTTTGAATGATTTGATTTAAAAGGCTTACTTGAAGCATCGCCATAAAGCCATCTGGTTTGATATCTATGATAAGTTCTTTGCCCTCATTCTCAGCTAATAGTTGAAAATCATTTGCTTTGCTTTTTAAAAATTGTATGACATCTACTTCTATAGGCTTTTCAAGTTGTGCACCTTCTTGTCGACCCATATTGAGTATGTTTGAAACGATGACATTCATTTCATCTATAGTTTTGTTTGTTGTTTTAAGTGCTTCTATATACTCCTCAGGTGTTCTTTTTTTTATAAGTGTAACTTGATTTTTGAGTTTTATAACAGCAAGAGGTGTTTTTAACTCATGCGCTGTTCCTATGAAAAGTTCTTTTTGGTACTTCACAAAGTTTTGAATACGTCCAAGAAGTCTGTTTATAGTCTCTCCTAGAGGTTCAAATTCCTGGGGTAGTTCTTCCATTTTTATAGGCTTCATAAGATGTTCATTCATATTTGAGAGCTTGTTACTGAGTGTTTGTACTGGTGCTACAAGCATTTTTGAGAGGGTTATAGCATAGATGATTACGAGTAAAAAACCTGCTATGTTGATGATAAAAATATATTTGAGAATTTTATCAAGTAGTTTTCTTGTTTGTGTTATATCTTTTGTAATTTTTAGGTAACTGTTATCTTTAGTATTAAAAGGAAAAATTACAGTAAGATAATTGTGGTTGTTTTGACTTGTCTCATAAGCGTTTGTATTTATATCTTTATTTTTCAGATAAATTATTTCTACATTTAATGAGAGTGGATTTTCAGACTCCATAGATTGTGAAATGGATTGAAAGTTTGCAATATTTTTGGCATATTGGGTCAGTTCTTCAATCTTTTCATTGTAAATAGACTTTTCAACATAAAAATAAAGAATGGATGAAAATATAAGAATAAGTGAAGCAGAAGAAAAAATGAGTTGCAGTAAGAAACGACGTCTTATACTGTTTTTTGTGAACATAACGATAATCCCTCTATTTTAAAATAGAGGGATTATATCATTTTAGAGTTTAATTAAACTTCTTTTGGAAAGCAAAATCTATAACCACGACGACGTACAGTCTCAATAGTTGTAATACTTAATGGCTTATCCATTTTTTGTCGAATTTGGTTAATTGCAACTTCAATTACATTTGGAGTTACAAGTTCTGGTTCTTCCCAGATAGCATCTAAGAGTTGTTCTTTAGATACGATTTGATCACGATGACGTGCAAGATGAGTGAGAACTTCAAAAGGTTTACCTTTTAGTTCTATTTCAGTCTCTTTGTATGTGATTTTTTCTTCTTCTGGATTGATTGTTAAATCTTCAATCTCAATGATGTTACTTCCACCAAAACGAAGACGTGCTTCAAGACGTGCAATGAGTACATCAAAATCAAATGGTTTTCTGATATAGTCATCAGCACCAGCACGAAGTGCTTCAATTTCGCTTTCATTGTCATCTCTTGCAGAGATGACAACTACAACAGTTTTTGGAGTATTTGTTTTGATATCTCCGATAATGTCAACTGAATTTCCATCAGGAAGCATCCAATCCATAAGAACTAAATCGTAGTTACGGATATCAAGATAGTATTCACCATCTTTTAATGTTTCAACAACATCGCTTTGGTAACCAAACTCTTTTAGTCCCTCTGTCAACATCTTGTTTAATGTTACTTCATCTTCTATAATTAATATACGCATTAATTTTCCTATACTTAAATAATTTGTGGAATAATAGCATAATTTTAGATTACTTTAAAGTTTTTTTCAATTTTTTGTAACCATTCAGCACCAAACAAAAAAATAGGCACAAAAATTGCT
>NZ_JALSKT010000027.1 GCF_026988655.1 Sulfurimonas sp.
TATTGGCTCTTCAAACGCAGAAAAAAGATATGACAGATATGATAATAAGCGGTGATGAGGGTGGATTAAAACAGCTAAGCAGTGCAGATTTGGAATTTATATTAGGATAAAAGATGAAATTTTTAGAAGTGAGTGAGAAAACTATTCGTTCTTCTGTTGCAGCTTGTACAAAAGTAGAGATTGATGAGTTTGTAAAAGTATTTAAAACACTCTTTAGAGAAGATGAAGAGTTGGCTAAGAGATATTTAAAGTTGCGGAAAAAGGAAGAGTATATTGACTTTTTAACGCATATATTTATAACGCCAAATTTACGAGCAAAGCTCTATGCTTTTTTAGCTAAAGACAAGCATATTGTAGATATTTATAAGCTTTTGGTGTGGGAGCATAAGGTGTTGGATAGAGAGATGTTTGTGCTTACAACAGGGTGTCAAATTGAAAATCATACGCCAAACTATTATTTTAGGCATAAAGTAGAATCATTGGGTGGAAAACTCTCTTTGATTTGTCATAGTATTTATCAAACATATGATACATTTGAAGATATTATCTATATAGAGCATAAAATTCGTTCTTTGTTAAAGTTTATTATTCCTCTTCCTGATGATTATGATATTTTAGATGCAAACCCATCAACAGATGCAATAATGTATAATAATGAAGCGGGTGTGCTTGATTTTATAAAGACAATTTTTCCAATGTTGCAAAACAATCTTGTTGATTTTGGAAAAACAGAAATAAAACCACTTACTAAGACGCTAACGCTACTAAAAAATTCAACTATTTCTGAAGAATTTTACAGTGCTAAAGAGTGCAATACATTAGCAACAGATATGCTCACAAGAAGTTTTTATAACTTTTATAAAAAAAACAAACACTTTAAAACAGAGCCTTACGAAGCACTTTTAGATTTTTATGATGCTTTGATTCAAAACAGATTAGATTTTATGATTTCTCGTATACTATTAGCACATCTTAAAAAGGTTCGTTACGACAGCTATTATCAGTCAGAGAGGCAACTCTTCATGGCTTTGTCGATTGTTATGGATGCAATGAGAGATAAAGAATTTGTCAGTGTTGAAAATATTTTGAATTTTTTTAAATACAGAGATATTGAAGTGCATATAGACTCTCTTCATAAAGAGCGTGAATATATAATAAATTGTGATATAAGTGAACAAGAGAGCAATACCCTTTCTGTTAGAGAGTATCATTATACAGAGCTTATGTTTGAACCAATGATAAAAGGTGGTCTCTTTTATTATGCTGCTTTAGGGGTTGTAGAAATTATTTACAAAGAACCAAAATCTCCTTATAAAATAACAGTAAAAGGCAAGAAATACCTCACTTGTTTTGATAGTATCGAGTATGTAAAGCTTACATCACTCGGTAGGTATATTTTTGGAATTGAAAAAAAATATGATTATATACCGCAACAAATAAAAAAACAAAAAGATATAATTTTTGATACCTTTAAGCCTATAATAACAGTAGATAAAAGTGATGTTGTTACATCTGCAAAGCTTGATTCTTTTTGTGATAAGCTGACAAATGAAAAGTATCAGCTTTCGTATAGTAAACTTTTTAAAGATGTAAAGAGTAAAAAGGGATTGGAATTAAAAATAGAAAGCTTTTATAAAACGATAGAGCCAAATCCACCACAGGTTTTTAAAGATTTTTTTGATGAGGTACTGCAAAATGCAAATCAGCTTAAAAAAGAGACAAAACTGGTGGTGCTGTCATTGCAAAATAATCCTAAACTTTTAAATCTATTTATGCAAAATAAAAAAATTCAGCAATTGATAACAAAAGCACAGGGATATAAAATAGTAATAGAAAAAGAGAATGTAGTAAAACTTACAAAACTCATTAAAGATAATGGCTTTTTTGTGGAATTTTAGGAGGATATTATGAACAAACAAGATTTTAACGAAGGACTTTTAGGCTTTTTAGATGCTTCGCCTACACCTTTTCATGCGACACAAAATATGGCGATGATGTTTGAAAATGCAGGTTTTATAAAACTTGAAGAAGTAGATAAATGGCAACTTCAAAAGGGTCAAAAATATTATGTATCGCGGAATGATTCTTCCATTATTGCCTTTACTTACCCTGAAGCAATCAACTACACAATGATAGGTGCACACACTGATTCACCAAATCTAAAACTCAAACCAAACGCAGTCATAAAAGAGCATGGCGTTGTGAAGTTTGGTGTTGAACCCTATGGTGGATTACTTTTAAATCCCTGGTTTGATAGAGATCTCTCTTTGGCAGGACGTGTGAGCTATCTAAACGCAGCTGATGAGATACAAGAGACACTTATCAATGTACAAAAACCTTTAGCTATCATTCCTTCTCTTGCTATTCATTTAGATGATAAAGCAAATAAAGAAAGAACTGTCAACAAACAAACAGATGTTTGTCCTATATTATCAACAAATGAAGAGTTTAATTTTGATGATTTTATAGGGTGGCAACTGGCAAAAAATGAGATTAATGATGTCAAAGAAATTTATGCTAGTGAATTAAGCTTTTACAATACGCAAAAAGCTTCATATGTAGGTTTAAGAGATGATTTTATCGCAAGTGCACGACTTGATAACTTGCTGAGTTGTTATGTAGGAATGCTTAGCATATGTAGTGTGGATGTAGATAAACCTATGCTTTTTGTTGCAAGTGATCATGAAGAGGTTGGAAGTGAATCTGTAAGCGGAGCAGCTGGAAGTTTCTTGGAAAATACACTGCGTAGAATGTTCGTTGATTATGATGAGTATATGCAAATGACACGAAGTTCACTTATGATTAGTGCTGATAATGCTCATGCCATTCATCCAAATTATCCTGCAAAACATGATGCTAAGCATGCACCACATATCAATGCCGGTGTCGTTATAAAAGTAAATGCAAATCAAAGATATGCCTCTAATTCTAAAACAATTTCAAAGTTTATGCATACAGCTTCAAAGCTTGACGTAACTTTGCAAAATTTTGTAACAAGGAGTGATATGGGTTGTGGCTCTACTATAGGACCTATTACGGCTACAAGACTTGGAATTGATACTATAGATGTAGGATTGCCAACTTGGGCAATGCACTCTATACGTGAACTCGCTGGAACTGATGATGCGCATGATCTATATAAGATATTGGTAGCGATATAATGACAACGATAACGCCAGAGGAACTCAATGTCTTAATTGAACAGACGTATAAAGTAGAAAACGAGTTTAATGAGCTAAAAGCCTCTTATGCCCATCTACAAGATACTGTTGAAAAAGTGGTTGAGTTTTTACCAAACGCAGTGTGGATAGTCAATAGTGACAACACAATTTTTTTACAAAATTCGCATGCAAGAAAATTGTGGGAACTTTTAAAACTTTTAGAATATCGCAATGATGATTATGAGATAAAGTTCAAATCACGTTCTTACCTTATAAAAAGCTCTACATATAAAGATAAGATAATGCTCAGTGCAACAGATATTACAGAGCAAAAACGTAAAGAAAATTTGGCAACTATGGGGCAAATGGCAGCACACCTTTCTCATGAAATACGAAATCCTATTGGGGCAATTTCACTTATGAGTTCTACACTCAAAAAAAGAGTTATCCCTGAAAATATTTCAATCGTTGAAGAGATACAAAAATCAGTCTATCGAATAGAGAGAATTATAAAATCTACACTTATGTTTTCCAAAGGTGTTGAAGTGAAAAAAAGGGCTTTTCAGTGGAGTGAACTCAAAGAAGCCTTAGATATGTCCATAGAATATTATGGCTTTACAAAAGAGATTGAATTTTTATTTCCCCAAGATGATTTTACTCTTATGGGAGATAAAGATTTACTTGAAATGTTGTTTTCAAATTTCATTACAAATGCAATAGACGCCATAGAATCTGATGAAAATGAAGATGGAATAGTTAAAATACTCTATAAAAATGATGGAGATTTTCATATATTTGAAATATATGACACCGGTGTTGCCATTGAGGATAAAAAAGATTTATTTGAAGCTTTTAAAAGTACGAAAATAAAGGGTAATGGACTTGGCTTGGTTTTATCTAGACAAATCGCTGAAGCACATGCTGGAAGTGTTAAGTTGTGTAATAATTTAGACAAATGTTTTGAATTGAAATTGCCAATATTATAAGTTATAGTTATAATTTTAGTTTTTATATTTGATTTATCACATTCTAATTATGTATAAGTATTACTAATGTTGTAAATATGCTTATATTTGCTTTATTTGCCATTCGTTTAATATTCACTTAAATAACAAAATGTGATAATCCACTTGAATTTTATACAAGGGAGTAAGAGACTATGAAGAAAAACATATTAGTTTCATTAGCTGCATCTGCTGCGTTTATGACAATGACCGCAACAACTGCAATGGCGTATGACAAAAATCCGCCATTTAAGCTAGATAAGTTGACACCGTACGTGACTACGGATGAAGAAGGTAAAACTGTTCGCGGTTTTGAGCCTAAGAATGATTACAATGTATTTGTAAACTACGAATTAGGTATGCATTGTGTTGGTTTTAGTATGGATTACTGTTGTGTAATTCCTCCATACAACTCAATCCAAGCGCAAGCTATTAAAGGTGGAAAAGAGGGAATGCTTCCTAAGCTTCTTTCTCCAAATGATGATGTGAAACTTTACTATTATACAAGAGACAACTCTTATAGTGAAGGGAACAAAATGAGATACTTTAATGTTCCTAAAGATGTTGATGGTGATGGTCACTTTGACTCACCAAATGACAGTGTTGCCAATTATGTTTGGAGTCACCTTTTTATATATAAAGACCTTGAAGGTACAAAACCTAAAGGTGCAACAGATAAAGATCGTTTAAGAGTAGGTAGAGATTTACCGATCAAAATCGATTGTGGACCAACAAACATGCCTATCTCAGGTGGTTATCTTGAGTATGCTGGTAAGCATGGTGGTAACATTGTATTTTCTGATACTTTAGTTCCTGCTGTTAAAGATGTTAAGCTCGTTCTTACTGCTTCTTATTTATGGGATGCACTTGGTTTACCACTAACTGCGTTTAATGATAGTAGAAGAAAAGGAACTATCCGTAGTGTAACAGAAACAGACTTTCAACCTTTCCAATACTCAACTGTAGAATTACATGACCGTAGCGGTAAAGCAAAACATACAACTGATGGTAAAACTGTCTCTTACTTTGGTACAAATCCTGTAGATATTCCTAACTGTTACTCTTGTCACTCAAGAAACGGTAAAGCTGCACAAATGGCTAGAGATGAAGGTCTTCATTTAAGTGATAAAGAGTACAATTATTGGAAATCATATCCAGATGAAAGTGAATATATGGCTAGACTTGCAGAGGGTTCTATCAATATTCTTTCTTTACATGATGCACATCATGGAACGCAATTCTTAAAAGATTTTAAAGAAGATGCTTCATCAAACAGACTTGGTAAAGTTGGTCTTGTAAACTGTACTGACTGTCATGGTGACAATGTCTCTGGTAACTTAAAAGAGCCTAGAGCAACTGCTTCTGGTTATAAAGCTGTTCATGCAAAACCTTTAAGTGAAGCAATTCATGGTTTCCACCTTGGTATGGTTCCAATGCCTGATGGTGCTGGTAGAAGTCAAGCGTGTCAAGCATGTCACCCAACACACTTCCAAAATTCTAATATGAATGATGACTCAAATCCATTCCGTGTAACGGACAGATATGGTGAAGGTAGATTCTCTAAAGGTGACATTAGAACATCTGGTGGTGGATGTTATGTACGTCGTGATGCACACTCTAACCCAAATGCTAAACCTCCATTTTTCTTAAACAATTATGGTAAATGGCAATATAAAAATGTTTCAACTAAAGATGAACATGGTAAACCTACTAAAGAGCTAAGAGGTCTTTACTGTACAAACTGTCATACAAAAGTTGCTCAAGGTTTCCAAAACTATGACAATATTATCCATGATAGTACACAAGAAGGTAAAAGTTTAAGAAATAAATCACTTAAAGAGATGATTAAAGTTATTGCTGGTGGAGATAGTAAAAGATTTGCTGCTTTAGCTGACCCTAAATCTACTGGTGACAATGAAGTGTTGATGTATTACCTAGATCACAAATCACCAACTTTAGTGAAAAATGTTGGTAAAAAAGGCAAACTAGACCTTAAACCATGGAATCACCCTACAGGTGGAGAAGTACCGTATGCTGCTGCATCTGGTGGTAATGACTGGTGGTTATCTGCTAGTGAGCCTCATTGTGCGGATTGTCATTTAGCTCCATTTGTTGAGAGTGAAACTGGTGGAAAATATTTCCCAATTGATTTACCAAACAAATACTCTTTGTTTAGATATTCAAAAGCGCATGGAAACATAGCTTGTCAATCTTGTCATGAGTCAACTCATGGTCTCTATTCAACTAGATATGATGGTAAAGAACGTTCAGTTGATGTTACAACACACCAACAAGCACTTCAATATTCTCCAGATGGAAAATATACTGGTCCTGTTACTTGTGCTACTTGTCATACTGTAAATGAAAAAGGTGTTCCTTTACAACTTAAAGACACTAAATATGCTAATGACTACTGGGCTGCTGTTACTTTAGCTCACTTTATGAGAGATGGTGATCAAAAACTATCTGTAGAAGGATTAGTGAAAAAATATCCGTATAAAAAATCTGCTGATATTGTTACAAAAGGGTGGAAATAATATTTCCCTCTTCTTTACTCCCTAGTAATAGGGAGTAAGTTTATTTTACTAAAAGTATATTTGAGTATATTTTTATTAGAATAACTTCACAATTAAAAAATCAAAGTACAATTTAAGGACTAAATTTTATGAATAAATATTTAAACACACTATTGTTGGCTTCATGCCTTACTTCAACACTCTCTGCACAATTTGTGAAGACATACTTTGACAAGGAAAAAACAGAACTAAAAGCTGAAACAAATTATGTTGATGAGACATATAGTGAGATCTCCGATGGAGTTAAAAGCGGTATAGAAAAAGTCTATTATGAAATTGGTACAGTGGCTAATGTTGTCAACTATGTTGATGGTCAACGTGATGGCTTAATGACTTGGTACGACAAAGAAGGCAATAAACTTTCAGAACTAATGTATAAAAATGGCAAGCTACATGGTAAGGAAACTTCTTATTATACGAATGGTGCTATAAAGCATACTGTTACATATATAGATGATAAAAAAGAAGGCTATCAAAAAGAATACTATGATAATGGTGTACTTGCTTTAGAAGTTCTTTATGTCAATGGCAAAAAAGAAGGCAAACAAAAAGAGTACTCATACGATGGTAAACTTTACAGTGAAGTGAACTATAAAAACAACTATAAAGAGGGTGAGCAAAAATGGTATGACAAAAAAGGGAAGGTTACTAAAACTGAACTTTTTAAACACGATAGACCTGTAAATGTTATGAAAGTTATTCAAGCACAAAGTAATGAGCCTGCTGTCGTCATCAAGAATATAGATTTTTCTCCTAAAAAACCTCAATAAACACCTATTCTTTGGGTGTTATATACCCTTTGTTATCTTATTTTTACTATAATATTTTTTTTAAAAGGAATACTATGAAAACACTCTTGTCTATACTTGGCTCGATGAAAACTATGGTCATTTTAATGCTTATATTTGCATTTTCTGTTGGATATGCAACCATAGTAGAAAATGACTTTGGAACTATGACTGCCAAAGCTGAGATTTATAATGCTCGTTGGTTTGAAATTTTGTTAGGCTTCTTGGCCCTAAATCTTATTTTGAATATATCAAAATATAAAATGTACACGCTGAAAAAAGCTCCAATATTTATCTTTCATGTTGCATTTTTAGTTATTTTAATTGGTGCAGCAATTACAAGATATTTTGGTTTTGAAGGTACTATGCACATTAGAGAAGGGATGACAGCTTCTTCAATACTAAGTGCAGATACTTATTTTACAGTGAATGCAAGCTATCAAGATGAAAATGCTACTGTAAGTAAGATTACTTATTTATCAAAACGTTCAAAAAATGATCTCGAAGCAGAGTTCAAACTAAAAGATAAAAAAGTAGATGTAAAACTTGTAGAGTATATTCCTGATGCAATTGAAACTATCGTTGAAGATTCTAAAGGAAGTGCTATAGCAAACTTAATGATTACTGGTGGTGGTCAAGGAAAACCTGTAGCGCTAAAAGAAGGTCACTATTATGATGCTGAAACTTTTGTGCTTGATTTTAATTCTGGCGAGCATTTCGATAAACCGGTAATATCAATTTTTATGTTAGATGGTAAACCATATATGAAACATGATATGAAGTTGTCGTATTTTAGAATGGCTGACCGTGCAAAAGGTGACCTCAGTGCAAATGAGCAAGAAGTTTTTAACACAAGAGTTCTTTATAGTACAGATTTAGGTAGTTTTGTGCTTCGTAAATTTATTCCTCATGCTTCAAAAAAAATCATAAGTGATCCAAAAGCAAAAGCAAAGGCTGCTGGATTAAATGTATTGCGTTTTAAAGTTGATGTGAATGGTAAAACTGAAAAAGTTTTAGTGTATGGTAGAAAAGGTATGGAAGGGAAGCCTGAGCATGTTACTATAGATGGTGTAGATGTTTATGTATCTTTTGGTTCTAAAGAGATTCCAATACCATTTAAAATCAAGCTTTTAGACTTTCAGCTCGATCGTTATCCTGGTTCTATGAGTCCTGCATCTTATGCAAGTGAAGTTGAACTTATTGATGAAGAAGAAGGAATTCATATGCCATATAGAATATATATGAACCATATTTTAGAACATCGTCACTATAGATTTTTTCAAGCATCGTATGATAGAGATGAAAAAGGAACAGTATTGTCAGTTAATCATGATCCGGGAACACTTCCTACATATGTTGGGTACTTTTTATTAGCACTTGGATTATGGTGGGCTGTATTTAAAAAAGGCGGAAGATTTTCAAAGTTAGCCGCTAAAGCAAAAAAAGCAAGTGAAGCGAAGTTGGCTCCAGCTTTACTAGCATTTGGATTAATGTTAAGTCTTACTCCTGCACACGCAGATGAGATTGATCCTGCTGTAAAAACGATATTGTCTTTTGACAAAGAACATACACAAAAGTTTGGTGAGTTGATCGTTCAAGATACTAAGGGACGTATGAAACCAGTAGATACATTAGCTACTGAAATTTTGGCAAAAATTCATAGAAGTGCTGACTTGAAAATTGGCAAAGAGAGTTTAGATGCAAATCAAGTCATATTGGGAATGATGATTCGTCCTGATATTTATAAAAATGTAAAACTGATTCGTACAGGCGATGAGAAAATAAACAAACGTATCGGTGTGCAAACCGATGCAAAATATGTTTCGTTTGGTCAGTTCTTTCAAGACCCTGAGGGTATGCGTGGGTATAAACTAGCCGAACTTGTAGATGCCGCATCTAGAAAAGCACCTAAAGACAGAAACAAACTTGATAAAGCTGCTTTAAAAGTGGATGAAAAAGTTAATGTTGTTTATATGGTTTTTACAGGTTCGCTTATGAAAATTTGGCCTGTGCCAAACGATGCAAACAACAAATGGCTTGCAACAATTGATTCGCTTGAGAAATTGCCTGCAGATAAAGCTAATATAGTTAAAGAAGCTGCTATAAATTATTTTACAGCTGTAGATGATGCTTTACAAAATGATGATTGGTCGTCAAGCAATACTGCTTTAGCTAAAATAGCAGAGTATCAACACAAGTATGGTGCAGCTGTTTACCCAAGTGAAGGGAAAATAAAAGCAGAGATTTTTTATAACCATTCAAATGTATTTGAAATTTTATGGCCTTTATATTTTGTTATGGGGTTTGTTCTTTTGATTTTGAGTTTTATTCAAATTGTTAAACCAAAGTTTAAAATGAAATTGATTACAAAAACTTCTTTGGGGTTGTTGATTTTATTTTTCATTGCACATACTATAGGTTTGGCTCTACGTTGGTACATCTCGGGTCATGCACCTTGGTCAAATGGATTTGAATCTATGACTTATATCGCTTGGGCAACTGTATTGGCAGGATTTATCTTCTCAAAACGTTCACCAATAACTTTGGCAGCAACATCAATTCTTGCTGGTCTTATTCTTTTTGTAGCACATTTAAGTTGGATGAATCCTCAAGTAACAAACCTTGTTCCCGTGTTAAACTCTTACTGGTTAAGTATTCACGTTTCTATGATTACAGCTAGTTATGGTTTCTTAGGACTTGGCGCTTTACTTGGTTTTATTACTCTGATTTTGTATATCATTGCAAATGAAACAAATAAAAAGCAAATCTCTCTTTCTATTATAGAGCTCAATGCTATTAATGAAATGAGTTTAATGATAGGACTTATTCTTTTAACTGTAGGAAACTTTCTAGGTGGTGTTTGGGCTAATGAGTCATGGGGTAGATACTGGGGCTGGGATCCAAAAGAGACTTGGGCACTTGTAACTATCTTAGTGTATGCAGTAGTAATTCACTTGAGATTTATCAAGTCAATATACAATGAATTTAATTATAGTGTTATCTCTTTGCTAGCATTTACTTCTGTCCTTATGACATACTTTGGAGTGAACTATTATCTTGCGGGTATGCATTCGTATGCAAAAGGTGATCCTGTTCCTATTCCAGATTTTGTACCAGTGACATATGCGATTGTATTTGTCATCATTACACTGGCATTTAGAAACAGAAAGATAGCATAAGGAAGTGAGGTGGAGTTTCAAGGTTTTTCTAAAAAGGTGTTTCCCTTTTTAAGCTCCATCCGTCAAAACAATAACAAAGAGTGGTTCAGTGCTCATAAACTAGAGTATGAATCACTTATCTTACATCCATCTCGTGCCTTTGTTGTCGAGATGGGTGAACATCTTCAAGCATTAGAACCTTCCATAAACGCAGTACCAAAGATCAATAAATCTCTTTATAGAATATATCGTGATACACGAAGGATGGGTGCAAATAAAGAACCGATTAAATCACGTATAGGTGTTATTTTTTGGCAAGGCAGTGGCAAAAGAATGCAAAGTTCTGCTTTTTATATGCATTTTTCACCAGATGAACTTTATGTAGCTGTTGGCGTACGATGGTTTGAAAAACCAATGCTTGATGCCTTTAGAGAAACCATAAAAAGTGATGCTAAACGCAGTGAACTAGCACAAATCCTAAAGGATATAAAAGCAAAAGATAAAGAGTATAGATATCTTGAAAAAGGATATAAACGTTATCCAAAAGGTTTTAGAGCTGATATGAAAGAGGCTGATTTGAGTTTGTACAAGGGAATGGCTACATTTAAAATGCTTGATCCTCATCTTATTGAAGATGGAGAAAAACTTATAGATACTTTGTATAAAATTTATGAAGATATGCTTCCTCTGCAGCGTTTTATGTATGAAGTGAGTTTGAGAATTAAAGATGAGTAATATATTTGATTTTGAGCTGCCAAAACTTGATAGTGAAAACTTCACTACACTCTTACAAGATAAAAATGTAGAAATTAAAACCATAGTGAGCAATACTCTCAAAACACCACAAACATTTAAGCAAGATAAGGACGAATGGGTAGTTGTTTTAAAAGGTTGTGCAAAATTAGAAATAAATGGTATAGTACACAAATTAAAAGCAGGTGATAGTTTGTTTATCCCTGCGCAAACGCAGCATATTTTGCAAAAGACAAAAAAAGTTGTCGTTTGGCTTGCTGTATATATTAAATAGGAAGAAAATTGAAAAAAGAGGCTATCGTTTTACTCAATATGGGTGGACCAAACAATCTTAATGAAGTAGAGATGTTTTTGAAAAATATGTTTGCTGATAAAAATATTTTGACGATGAAAAGTGGGCTGGTTAGAAAAATGGTTGGGGGATTGATAGTCTTTAACCGTGCAGAATCTTCACAAGAGATTTACAGACAATTAGGTGGAAAATCTCCATTGGTTGGTCATACAAAAAGTCTTGTAGAAAAACTTAAAAATAAGCTTGGTGAAAATGTTATTGTTGATTTTGCTATGCGTTATACGCCGCCTTTTGCTTGTGAAGTTATTGAGCGTTTAGAAAATGAAGATGTAGATAAGATTTTTCTTATTCCTTTATATCCCCAGTATTCAACAACTACGACAAAATCATCTTTAGAAGATTTTGAAGAGTGTTATCACAACAGTAAGGGCGATGCTCTTTTAGTGGAAATAAAACACTTTTTTGAAAACACACGCTACAATCAAGCTATTATTGAAAATATTAAAAAAACAGTTGGTGATGATGATTATTGTGATTTTGACATCATTTTTTCGGCACATGGCTTGCCCCAAAAGATTGTTGATGCCGGAGATGTATATGAAAAGCATGTTAATCGTCATGTAGAAATTTTAAAAGAGATGATGCAAAATGAAGATATGGCATTTCATAATGTGCATTTGGCATATCAGTCAAAAGTAGGACCACTCAAATGGCTCACTCCTTCATTAGAAGATAAACTTAAAACGGTTAGAAATAGAGGTGTGATTATCTTCCCTATAGCCTTTACTATAGATAACTCGGAAACTGATTTTGAGTTAGATGTTGAATATAGAGAGATAGCTGGGAAGTTAGGCTTTGAAGACTATAGAGTTAGTAAATGTCCAAATGATAGTGATCTCTTTGCTGATGCTTTGATAGAAATATATGAGAAGATGAAGTAATGCAAAAAATAGTTATATTTGACATGGATGGAACCCTAATAGACTCAAAAAAAGATATAACTATATCTGTTAATTATGTAAGAGAAGTAAATCACAACCTCCCTCCTTTGAGTGAAGAGTTTATAGTCGATGCTATTAATAAAGAACACAGAAATCTTCCTAAACTTTTTTATGGCACAGAGACCTATGAAGATAGGGATAAAGAGATCTTTGAAAAACATTATAAGGAGCAGTGCATACAAAATCCCTATCTCTATGACGGTGTTTTGGAAGTTTTGCAAACATTACAAAAACACAATGTTAAAATGTCAGTAGCGACAAATGCTCCAACGCTTTTTGCTAAGACAATGTTAAAGCATCTGCAAGTTGCAGAGATGTTTGATGTTATTATTGGTGCAGATAAGGTAAAAGTTTCTAAACCACATCCTGAGATGATTCATAAAATTCTCTCCTTTTATAACTTTGATAAAACTACTACAAAGGCTTGGATGGTAGGTGACAACTCAAAGGATATGGAGAGTGCAATAAATGCAGGTATTGATGCCATTTTCGCTGCATGGGGCTTCTCCGCACATGGTACACATCACACCGTTGTTAAATCACCAAAAGAGATTTTAGATATCGTTTTATAAAAAATTATGATAAAATATCCTTACTTTAAGGATATTACAATGTTTGATACAGATTTACTGATAGCTTTTGGATTGATGGCTGTGTTGTTTTTAAGACAGATAGTAATATTAAAACAACCAAACAAAATTAATTATGCTCCTTTAATGATAGGTGTTGGTGCATTGAGTAGTATTGTGCATTTTATGTTACATCCTGATGTAAATGACATCCTACTTATTCTTCGTGAGTCTTTTTTTCCTCTTCTTGTTGCTCTAATTTTATATATTATTATGAATATTTTGCATCAAACGCAGCAATCCATGATAGCTAAGACACAAAATGAATTTGGACAAATTTTGGTTCAAGAGATTAATGAACTTAAAAAGTTTATACTTGAACTTGAAAACCGTATGGCGAATTCTCAAGCGGAGAATATAAAAACGCAAGAAGAGATCCGTCACAAGTTTATTGATGATATAAAAGCACTTGATACTATCAAAGATAATCAGGCAGAATTTTTAGATAAATTTAATGAACTTGAAGCATGGCATAATGATGTTAATGATGCTTTTAAATACTTTAGTGAAACGCAGCTCCCAGAACTTGATGATGTGGTTCATAAACATATTGATATTTTAAGAATTTCAGAGCAAGATCATTACAACAAGCTGCAAGATTTACTCAAAAAAGCACTTGAAAATAGAGTGGACATCACAGAAGATGTCAAAGAAGTAAAAGAAAAACTTGAAGCTATACATCAGCTTTCAGATAAGATAGCCTCTTCTATCATTAAAAAAACTGTTGAGAATATTTCAGTAATATCAAAAGCTTTGGAAAATGAAATATTACTCTTAAAATCAAATACAGCTACTATAAGTACTTCACTCAGCGAAAATGAAACTACAATGCAAAATATAAAATCGCAAAGCGAAATGATAATGAAGCAGATGATTTTATCCTCAAAAAAGATGGATGAACTTGAAAAGAAAAATAGTGGATTGAGTGATGTGTTTCATCAGGCAAAATCTTTACTCGATGAAGTAGAATCTGTCAAATCTGACTATGTAAAATCGCAATCTCAATTAAATTCAATTGCAAATAGTTTCCAAGAGGGGAGTGCAGAGCAGTATAAAAGCATAAAAGAGAGTTTAGATGAACATGCTAAAGAACTCTCCGAAAAGATTGACAGTTCACTCAAAGAGCTACATAAACATTACCATATAGTAGGTGAAGATATTACGAAAAATGCAAATCTTCTTGCTAAAAAAGCACAGGTCCAAAAAGGTTACACGGAATTGGATAAATAAACCACATTATAATAATTATCACATAAATATCAAAAAAATTAGCTTTATTTATAAGAAAAACTGTATAATTACACAAATAATATTTTATTATAAGGACACCTTATGAAGAGAAGAGATTTCTTAAAAACTTCCATTGTAGCTTCTGCTGCAGTGATGGGAACTTCAAGTGTGTTATCTGCAAACGAAACACATCAACCAAACGATAGAAGAAAGGTGTCAAATATGGCCTTTCCTGAAAAAAGACCACTGATTACTTACTCTGACAGACCACCTTTGTTAGAATCACCTCGTTCTACATTTGCACGTGGCATAACTGAGAATGATGAGTTCTTTGTACGATGGCACCTTCCAGATATTCCTACTCATATTGATTTAGATAAGTTTAGTATTAAAATTAATGGTATGGTAAAAAAAGAGCTTGAAGTTACTGTTGCAGAATTGAAAAATGATTTTGAACAGGTGGAAGTGACAGCAGTTGTACAGTGTGGAGGAAACTCACGTTCAGCATTTACTCCTACTCCAGGAGGAGTACAATGGGGAAGTGGTGCTATGGGTTGCGCAAAATGGAAAGGGGTAAGACTCTCCGATTTACTAGAGCGTGCTGGACTTCAAAAAGGTGCTCATTGGATAGGTTTTAACGGTGAAGAAAAAGCAGCTTATTATAAAACTCCTAACTTTGTTCGTGAACTTGAACTCTCAGAACTTGATGATCATGTCATTGTAGCCTATGAGATGAATGGAGAGGATTTACCGTACCTCAATGGCTTTCCACTGCGTTTAATTATTCCTGGATATTACTCTGATAGTTGGGTGAAAATGCTTTCAAACATTACTGTAACAGATAAGTATAAATCTCTTTTCTTTATGGATAAAGCCTATCGTGTACCTGATAATGAAACAGAGGGTGAAACTCCTGATCATCTTGTGAAAAAAACAAAACCTATCACACATATGAATGTAAAATCAGTCATAGGTTATCCAGAAAATGGCATGAAAATCTATCATAATTCTCATATCGTTGTACGAGGCGTTGCATTTGATGGCGGGCATGGTATAGATAAAGTATATGTGTCTGTTGATGGCGGTAAAAGTTGGGATAGAGCAGAACTTAAACGTGAAAATGGTCGTTATGCTTACACTGAGTTTAGATATACATATAAACCAACAAAATATGGAAAATTACAGTTTATGGCTAAAGCAGTAAATTACCTTGGTGATGAGCAACCTTTTGCAAAAGATATACCTTGGAACCGTGGCGGATATAAGTATAACGGGATTGATGAAGTTACCGTAGAAGTGATATAGGGGGAGATGATGAAAAAAATAATATTAATTGCTAGTTTATTAACAGGTTCACTTTTTGCGCAGGTAAAAGGTGATATTGAAGTTCCATACATCTCGTACCAAATCAAAATGGGTAAGGGGTTTGATTCAGTTCAAGCCAACTGTTTAATGTGCCACTCTTTTGGTTATATCCTTAACCAAGGTCCTCAATCTAAATTGTTTTGGGACAAAAAGATAGACAAAATGGTGGAAGAGTTTAAAGCACCAATTACGAAAGAAGATCACAAGATTATTGCTGAGTACTTATTTAAGCATTATGGCAACGGTAAGTTAAAGTAAGCTATACTCTTCCTAATTTTATATTAGGAAAAGTATATGTTTGATTTTAGCAGGATGTCTATCACCAAAAAGGTGCACATTCCTTTAGTACTCTCTATTGTAGTAGGTTTTGTTGTTATTTTAGTTAATTACTATTAAAGATTTAGAAAAACAAGTATATCAAACAGAGTCAAAGACGCTAAAACTCAGTTATAAGCAAGCCATGCAAGCTAAGAAAGATATTGGTCTTACAAATGCTATCAATATTTCACAAAACTACAGTGTTATTCGTTCTTTGTTAGAAAACAATAGAACGATAGCTATTAATGGTTTGAAAACTCTCTCTCAAGATTTTAAAAAATATACAAACTACAGAAAAAACTATTGAAAATACATAATGGATTTACTAAAAGTTTAAAGCTAAAGATGGTCGATGATTATTTAGTAAGTTATAAGAAAAAATGATTATTCAGACCCCAGTATTTTTCATTAAGCCGCAATGCTCATATTTTAAGAGAGCTTAATGGTATCACCCAAAAAGAGAATACTCTTTGGAGTCAAGATATGCATATACTTCTTACAAATATGAATATTGCAGTACATAAGGCTAAAAATAGTGATAA
>NZ_JALSKT010000028.1 GCF_026988655.1 Sulfurimonas sp.
GCATAAGCTTTAGTCGCGAGGAATTTAACTCGGACTTGTTCGAGGTGGAAGAGATAATCAATAAGAGCAATTCTATGCAAAGCATAAGCTTTAGTCGCGAGGAATTTAACTCGGACTTGTTCGAGGTAAAGGGGACAATAAAATGAATTACGCAATGGCACTTAATTATCAAAATTGTATAAATTGTAAAGCATGTGAGACGGCATGTAAGGAAGAAAACGGCGTACAACTTGGAGCTGATAAGCAGCGTATTTGGGTGGGCATTACTGAAGGAACTATATTTGGTAAACCATATTTAAATCTTTACCCTTCTCAGTGTAACCACTGTATTGATGCACCTTGCGTAAGTGTTTGCCCTACATATGCAAGTCATATTGTTGATGGAGGAATTGTTAAAGTAGATCCAAGCAAGTGTATTTTATGTAAAGGTTGTATGGAAGCTTGTCCTTATGATGCTAGATTTGTAGATGATACAATGGTAGCAGTTGATAAGTGTACATTCTGTGACCACCGTATAGATGAGTATGGCACGACTGCTTGTCAAGCAACATGTCCTACTAAAGTTAGGCTATTTGGTGATTTAGATGATGAAGATAGTGATATTGTTCAACTACTTAAAACAAAGAAATTCTTCTTTCAAAAAGAATCAGCGGGAACACTTCCTAAGCTCTTTTATATAGTCCCAGATAACGAGTCATATGCAAGACAGAGCATTTCTCACAACACAGTAATTCACACATGGGATGATTTTAAACCAAAGTATGATGCAGCAAGAGACAAAAGGAGTAAAGAATGGAAAAGATAGAAATTTTAGGTCTTGAAATTAATAGAGTAAGTATATTTAGTCTTTTGTTCAATAAAGTTATGTTGATAGCATATATTTTGTTAGGGTTGGCATTTTTTGGCATTTATGAAATTGTTGAAATGAGATACTTTAGTGAAGCAGCAAATGCGCATGCTTCTGGATTGGACCCTACAAATCCTGAGCTTAGAGAGGCGATGAGGCTTGCTGTATTTGGCTCCGTCGGAGAGGTTAGCAGAGAAACCCCTTGGACTCTTTTTATTGTTAATTATATGTATATGATATATACAGGTAGTGGAGTTATATTTTTAGTTGCGCTTGCAGAGCTTATGAAATTTCATATAGTAGAGAAAGTTGCAGCAGCGTTTATGGTAGCTGGTATTTCTATGGTATTTGCAGGACTTTTTACAATTGCCACTGATTTAAATATTTTAAATATGCTAAGTATGTTTACTTCTCCAAATATTGGTGCAGGTATGTGGTTAATGCTGCCTTTATATAGTATATATATCCCTTTTGTTCTATTTGAAATATATCTAGTATTAACTAAGAAGAGAGAGCTAGCAAGAAGATTAGCTCTTCCTATTCTTATTATGAGTATTGGCGTCGACCTTGTGGAGTATTATATTCAGGCAAAGCTATTTTCAATGAACACCGCTCGTCATTTGTGGACAGAATTTCCAGGATTGATGTTCTATTTTATTATTTCAGCATTTGTTTCATCTCTAGGAGTTATGGGTATAGTGACATATTTGGTTCACAAAGGAAAGTCTGAGTACAAACACCTTATGGAGCTTATAAGAAGAGCAATGCTCTTTTTCATATCTATTTTGGCACTATATGAAGTATTTGCTTACATGGCAGTTGATAAAGACTGGACACTTATTATTCTCTTTGGTGAGTTTAAAATAATGTATTTTGGAGGATATATACTACTTACTTTAGCCCTACCTTTTTTACTAGTTTTTAGAGAAGGAAAGCCATTTTTAACAGTATTAACATCTATTTTTGTTATAATAGGAGGCTATATAGGGAGATATATTTTTGTATATGGTGGTAATGCAAACCCAATGAGTGATAGATTTGGTACAGGATATGAAAAGTATGATTTCTATTCGTTAGCAAGTAGCTTTAATTATCAAAATCCACATTTGGGAGAGATTCTTATAGTTATAGGCTCAATTGGAGTTGTTTTGGCAATTTATAGTATATTTGATTCCTTATTTTCAATAGGTAAAATCAGAGACAATCATTAACAGAACAGACAAGGCACCATTTCTGGTGCCAAAATCTTAAAAAAAGGAGCGCAATATGAGAGTAAAGTTACTAAGCATAGTGGCACTAAGCACAGCACTACTATTCACAGGATGTGCAAAATATGAGGCGGTCACGC
>NZ_JALSKT010000029.1 GCF_026988655.1 Sulfurimonas sp.
AGAGTTAGATACTAGCAAGTTTGAAGCAGTTGTAATGGCTGTGGCTCATGATGAGTACAAAAAGGTTAAACTTGAAAATAAAAATCAAGTTGTTTATGACATTAAGTCTATTTTAGACAGTAGTGATGGAAGGCTCTAAGCTATGAAAGGCATCATCTTAGCAGGAGGAAGTGGCACTCGTCTCTACCCTGTCACAAAAAGAGTACCTAAAGGATTTAGTAAAAGATGACTAAAAACATACTACTAACAGGAACAGCAGGCTTCATAGGTTCAAACTTTGTGCCATACTTTTTAGAGAAGTATCCAGAGTACAACTTAATAAACTTAGATTTACTCACTTATGCAGGGAACTTAGATAGCCTAAAAGAGTGTGAATCGAACCCTAGATATAAGTTCATAAAAGGTAACATTTGTAACCGTGAACTAGTAGAGTTTATATTTAACGAGTATGACATAAACGGAGTTATCCACTTTGCTGCTGAGTCGCATGTGGACAATAGCATTAAAAACCCTGGTGTGTTTATAGAGACTAATGTAAATGGAACTTTTACTCTTGTAGATGTAGCTAGAGATTACTGGATGGATAAACCATTTGAGTATAAAGAGAACTACAAAAACTGTAGATTTCATCACATCTCAACAGATGAAGTCTATGGCACCCTAAACGCCACTGACTTCTTCACAGAAGAGACACCATATGCACCAAATTCTCCATACTCAGCTTCTAAAGCAAGTTCCGATATGATAGTTCGTTCATACCAAGAGACTTACGGAATGAATACAGTCATAACAAATTGCTCAAACAACTATGGACCAAAGCAACATGATGAAAAACTTATTCCTACGATTATAAGAAAATGTTTAAAAGGTGAGAGTATTCCAATATATGGTGATGGAAAAAACATTAGAGATTGGCTTTATGTACTTGATCACTGTAGAGGGATAGATCTTGTTTATCACACGGGTAAAGAGGGCAATGTTTATAACATCGGTGGAAGGAATGAGAGAACAAATCTTGAGATAGTTGATGCTATATGTACTATACTTGATGAGAAAGCTCCACAAACAAAAAGCTATAAAAAACTCATAACTTTCGTGGAAGATAGAGCAGGTCATGATAGACGCTATGCTATAGATGCAACAAAGATTGAAGTAGAGCTTGGCTGGAGAGCTGATGAAAACTTTGACTCAGGGATACTGAAAACTGTTGAGTGGTATCTCAAGCATAAGGGCTGGGATAAATAGATGCAAAACACTATAGCACTTATCACTGCTGGTGAAA
The DNA here is from genome assembly GCF_026988655.1 of Sulfurimonas sp. Taxonomy (GTDB): domain Bacteria; phylum Campylobacterota; class Campylobacteria; order Campylobacterales; family Sulfurimonadaceae; genus Sulfurimonas. The sequence continues at coordinate 1,283 of NZ_JALSKT010000029.1, forward strand.
GCCAAACAGTAGAGTTTAAAACTTCATTTCAAAAAGAAGTCATTACTACTGTTGTTGCTTTTGCAAATGCCCAGGGTGGTAAAGTTTTGATAGGTGTTAAAGATGATGGTTCTATAGTCGGAATAGACATAAGTAGTGAGACACTACAAGACTGGGTAAATCAGATAAAGCTCAATACTCAACCCCAACTCATAGTAGATATACAAAAGATAGAGTATAAGGGCAAAAACATAGCAGTTGTCGATATAAAGGAGTACCCTCTTAAACCAATAGCTTATAAAAACAGATATTACAAAAGGGTACAAAACTCAAACCATGTCATGAGTCTCGATGAGATATCAAATATGCATCTGCAGACCATCAACTCTAGTTGGGATTATTATGTTGATGATAGACATGACTTTAGTGATATATCTCAAGAAAATATAGACTATTTCATAGAAAAAATAGAAAAGAATCTCAACAAAAACTTTAGCGATGACCCTCTTACAATACTAAAAAAATATGAACTTATAAAAGAGGACAAACTTACTTTTGGAGCATATCTTCTCTTCACATCCAATAACTCAGCCATTACAGCTTTTCAAATAGGCAGGTTCAAAGACCCTATAACCATCATAGACAACATAGATATAAATACTAATCTGTTTACACAGGTAGATAGAGCAATTGAGTTTATAAAAAAACATCTTATGACGGAGTTCATCATCACGGGTGAGCCTCAAAGAACAGTAAAGTATGACTATCCGCTTGAAGCTATCAGAGAGATAGTTATTAATATGGTGGTTCACAGAGACTATAGAGATAGTGGACATTCTGTCATAAAAATATTTGATGATAAAATAGAGTTTTTTAATCCTGGAAAACTTTATGGTGGATTAACCGTAGAACAACTACTAAGTGGAAATTACTCTTCACAAACAAGAAATAGAGCAGTTGCAAGAGCTTTCAAAGAAGCAGGGGTGATAGAGCGATATGGTTCAGGAATATCCAGAATACAAAATGAGTGTAAAAAACATGGGAAAGTAGAAGTTAGTTTTGAAGAGTTTCAACATGGCTTTAGAATAACGCTTATGAAAATAGATGAGAATAATGAGGGAGTAAATGTCGGAGTAAATGTCGGAGTAAATGTCGGAGTAAATGTCGGAGTAAATGAAA
>NZ_JALSKT010000030.1 GCF_026988655.1 Sulfurimonas sp.
AATTATTTTAGCCGCTGCCTCTGGATTGTTCTTGCAAAAATCTATAGCTTCTTGTTCTGTCATAATATGTATGTTTAAGCAATTTTTGTGCCTATTTTTTTGTTTGGTGCTGAATGGTTACAATAAATTAAAAAAAGTGCGCTAACCATAGTGGCAACAATGGATATCTGAATACCAAAGAACAAGCGTTTAAAATTCATGCCCTCAGAGTAAAGATAATTAATCAGTGTCAAAGAGTAAATAATCAAAAAGACCAAAGAGAGTAAGGAAGCTGAATTGATTTGTATAATTCCTAAACGCAGTACCAAAGTCAACAAAAGCGTATAAAGAGCCATCTCAAGCAAGATGTCTATCCATAAACGCAGTGGTATCAATAAGAGTAGCAATATTAAAAGAATCGGCACTATAGTAAATGTATAGTCCATAATCTCATCATAAAAATCTTCAAAAACCATATTTCCAACTAAAGCTGTACCACTTCGTTGAAAATTTTTAGTTTTTTCTAAAACCAGACTCATTTTATCCGCATCAAATAAAAGAATATAGGTATCATCTACAAGTGAAACTGCAAAATATTCTTGTAATAGACCCTCTTTTTTTAGTTTATCTATTTTTTGCCTATCTTTCGTATGGCAAAAAAGGTACTGTTTTTTCTTATCAAGTAAAACATTATCCATCTGCACATTTGTAATAGTTTTTGGTAAAAAATCATGCCACTCTATTTTTTCTACCTTAATACCAGAAATAAAAAACCCATCAAGTAAAATAAGTAAAACAATAAGAAGCATTTTTTTTGTAGAACTCAAAACCTTCCCCGTAACAAAATACTCACTGTATTTGTTTTTGTATTATTTTTTGACACGATACCTTGTAAAGAGAGATCTGTCTGCTTATAACTCATCGTCAAACTAGGAGCCATAGAATACTCATCAAACCTATCTGCCTGCGTTGCGATAAAGCTATTTTCAAAATACCAACTAAAACGCCACAACATCTGCTTTGAAAAGCGGCTTCTCCACATCGCTATGTAAGCATTTTTTTGGTATTTTTCAAGATAAATATATTGCATTTCTAGAACATTATACACTGATGAAAAGAGATAATCAACTGCCCCACCTACTGTAGCTAAGCCACTGTAAGCATTAAAGAGAGGAACCTTATCTCTATATCCCAACTCAGCACGTAATCCAAAAGATTTTAGTGTTGTTTCTCCATAAAGACCAAACTGCTGATAACGAAATGCTTCAACGGATTTTATAAGATCATAATCCCCAGAAGCTATATAGTCTGCAAGTGCTACACTTGGATTCTCCTCATTTTCATACGCCAAAGCAGCATCAAGTAAATTTTGATCTATTTTTATCATAGGAATTTCAGAATATCTGTTAAAGTATAAAAGACCGACTTTTTTATTGTCATCACTATATTCACTCACAAAACCATAAGAGAGCTTATCCCAGTAAATTTGTTCTAAAGCGCCTTTATCTTGAATCTCACTCTTCACATAGGGAACAAAAGCATCTTGATAAAGAGGATAAAACAACTCCTCTCCCAAAGGCTCTTGCGCAAAATACTCTTTATAATACTCCGGTATAAATTGATTGAGCAGATAATCTATATAAGGACCTGTATAGTTTTGATGTTTAGCATCATAAGGCTGTATAAACGCAGTAAGCTTGAGAGAATCATTCACAAAATAATCAAGGCTACTCATCCACAAAGGTATCTTCTTAATCTCAAGCTGTGAATCATAAAAAAATTCTTCTCTTGATGGATTTAAAGTATCTAGCACACTAAAATAATCCATCACACCTATTTTTTGTACCATTTTCCCCATTTTAAAAGTATAATCATCTCCAAAATATTCTCCATACAGATGGTTTATCAGTAAGACTTCATTCTCCTCTTTACTTTGAAAACCAATACCACCATAAATAGAAAAATCATCTCCTTGATAATTAGACTCAGCTAAAGCAAAATAGTAAGGCGAGTGTTTATAAAAATCTCTATTGCTAAGATATCTACCTATCAAGGTCAAATCTATATGCCCTTGAACTTCAGGCTCTTTTTGTATCTCTTTTAGATCTGCTTGTATATCTTCTTTCTCAACAGGCTTCGCTACATTTTTAAGCTGCTTTACAGGCTGTTTTTTAAACACTTTTTTTTCTGTTTTTATCACTATTTTTCTTGGTTTTACAACTTTAGGCGACTCACTTTTTTGTTTCAAAACTTGGGCAAATCTATACTTATATGTTGATACAATTTGTAATGGATGTTTATCCCAAATTATGCAATAAAGAAAGTTTAAACCCAAATTATGCAATAAAGAAAGTTTAAACCAATAAAAAGTACTATAGAGCCGAGATAAAAGAGAGCTGATAAGGAGTCACCAAATGGGTGAACTAAAAATTCAATATTCAGATAAAAAAGT
>NZ_JALSKT010000031.1 GCF_026988655.1 Sulfurimonas sp.
TTAGTCCTTAAAATAGAGTAGAAGTGAATTTTTTAATGCCAACTTAATGTTAAATGATTACTATAAGTGAATAATTATTCATTTAAAGGAATCCTATGCATATACCTGATGGTTATTTATCACCTACAACTGTAATTGCAACGTATGCAGTGGCAATTCCTCTTTGGGTTTATGGCTTAAAGAGATTAAAAAACACATTAAATGAAGAGACTTTACCTTTAATCGGTGCATTGAGTGCTATGAGTTTTATTATTATGATGTTTAATATACCTATTCCCGGCGGTACGAGTGGTCATGCAGTGGGTGCTGCTTTAATTGCACTTTTATTTGGTCCATGGATAGGATTTATTGCTGTGAGTTTGGTTCTTTTGCTTCAGGCAGTTATTTTTGGTGATGGTGGCATATCTACATTTGCAACAAATGCTTTAGGGATGGCATTTTTTGGTTCATTTGGTGGGTATTATATGTATAAAAGTTTAGAGAAGTTTCATCTTGCCCCATTTTTTGCAGGATGGATGAGTGCAGTAGTCTCCTCTGTGTTTATTGCATTGGCTTTGGGTATTCAGCCACTTTTCTGGTCGGAAAATGGACAACCTCTCTATTTCCCATTTGACTTAAAGACAGTAATGGTTGCTGTTGTTGGGTCTCACATACTGGCTTTTGGCATTATAGAAGGTATTTTTACACAGTTTGTATTTTCGTATTTAAAAGAGAAAGAGAATCATAAAGAGGCAGAAAATGAAGCGTAAAGTGTATATAGTTTTATTGACAATGATTGTATTGGTTCCCTTGGGATTGATTACTGATGCATCAGCATGGGGAGAGTGGGAAAATGAATATTATAAAAATGTGTTAGGGTTTGTACCTAAAGGTATTGAAAATGCAGAGGGTATGAAGCCTCTCATCCCAGATTACTCTATAGTAGGAGTAAACGAAACGATAGGGTATTATTTGTCAGCTATTATTGGACTTGTTTTGATTTTTTTTATCTATTTTATGTTAATGAAAATGTTAAAAACTAAGGAAGATAATGTTTCTGTATAGGGCAATTTTTTTCATAGTACTGTTGGCAGTTTTACTTATAAAAGATACGGCGCTTTTATTGACTGTGTTAATGGTTTTGTGGATTGTCTATTATCGTGACTTTGTAGTGCTCAATGTAAAAGTGGTGAAATCTATTTTATTTTTTAATCTTAGTGTAACTATAGGGTATCTGGTTATGAGCTTTTTAAAAGGCTTCAATCCAACAGCATATTTACTCTATATCAATCTAAAAGTATATACCATAACCTTTTTTGTTTTTTCATTTTTTAGTAAAATAAATATTGTCCACTTTTTTGCATTTTCAAAAGACTTGAGTTATCTGCTTACTATTTCTCTTTCTCAAATTATCTCTTATAAAAAAAGCTTTGAAGAGTTTAAGTTGGCGTATAAAGCAAGGATTGTGAAACACTTACAAAGTAGAGATAAAGCGTTTATTATTCGTGTCTTTGATCAGTTTTTACAAAAGTCTTTAAAAGAGTCAAAAGAGAGAACACTTGCGATGAAATCAAGGGGTTTTTTTGATTGATTTAAAAGATGTGGTTTATCATTATGAGAGTCATAAGGCTGTGGATACTGTTAGCTTTCAGGTGCAGCAAGGAGAAAAAGTTGCACTTCTTGGAAGTAACGGTAGTGGCAAGTCAACACTTTTAAGAATTTTGGCTGGCTTGTACTTTTCAAAAAGTGGAGAGTACTATTTTGAAAACAACTTAGTTCAGAAAAAGAGTGTAAGTAAGCATTTTAGAGAAAAAGTAGGTATTTTATTTCAAAATCCTGACAGTATGATTATCAACCCAACGGTGAGGGATGAAATAGCCTTTTCATTAAAAGAGTTCAATAGAGAAGAGAGTGAACAAAAAGTCTTAGAGATTGCAAAAAAGTTCAATATAGAAGATTTACTTGATAAAAATCCATTGAGTCTTAGTGGTGGTCAAAAGCAAAAAGTGATATTGGCTGCTATTATGGTATATGAACCAGCACTTTTACTTTTGGACGAACCAACATCGGCAATGGATCCAAAAACGACAGGTTGGTTTATTGATACGATTTTAGATTTCGATACCACAACTATTTTAGCTACGCATGATTTATCTTTGGCGTACGAGAGTTGCGATAGGGCAATTGTGATTGATGAAAAGCATCAAAAAATATTTGATGGAAAGATTGAAACATTGTTTGAGAATTTGGAACTTTTAGAAAAAGCAAATTTAATTCACAAACATAAACATAAACATGAGCACAAAAGTTTTGTGCATTCACATTATCATTTACATTATTAAAA
>NZ_JALSKT010000032.1 GCF_026988655.1 Sulfurimonas sp.
TGGTCAAGTACATATAACCAGTCTCTAATGTTTTTCCCATCTCCGTAGATTGGGATACTTTCTCCTGCCAATGCTTTTCGTATGATTGTAGGAATGAGTTTCTCATCATGTTGCTTTGGTCCATAGTTATTTGAACAGTTTGTTATGACTGTGTTCATTCCATAAGTCTCTTGATAGCTTCTTACTATCATATCACTACTTGCTTTTGATGCTGAGTAGGGAGAGTTCGGAGCATAAGGTGTCTCTTCTGTAAAAAGGTCCGTCTCATTCAATGTTCCGTATACTTCATCAGTAGATATATGGTGAAATCTACACCCTTTATAGTTTTCTTTGTATTGAAAGGGTTTATCCATCCAATGCTTATAGGCAACATCTAAAAGTGTAAAAGTACCATTGACATTTGTTTCTATAAATACACCAGGATGTTTGATGCTATTGTCCACATGGGATTCTGCAGCAAAATGGATAACTCCTTGTATGTCATACTCTGTAAATATAAATTCAACTAAATCTCTATTGCAGATATCGCCTTTTATAAACTTGTATCGGGGGTTGTCTTCACACTCTTTTAGGTTATCTAGATTTCCTGCATAAGTGAGTAAATCTAGGTTAATTAAGTGATATTCTGGATACTTCTCTAAAAAGTATGGTACAAAGTTACTTCCTATAAAACCAGCACAACCTGTCACTAATATATTTTTATGACTCATTATTTTCGCTCTCCCATTATTTTTAAACATCTATCTAAGCTATCTTTCCAGTATGGTATCAGTATACTAAATTCTTCTTTTATCTTTGATTTATTTAGTAAAGAGTAGTGAGGTCTTTTTGCAGGGGTTGGATACTCTTTAGTCTCAATTGGGTTTATTTGACAATCAATTTTTGCCATTCTCATAATCTCTTTTGCAAAGTCATACCAACTAAGAACTCCTTCGTTTGAGTAGTTATATATCTTAACTCGTGTATTATCTATGCGTGGAATTATGTCTAAAATGGCTTTAGCTAAGTCTTTTGCATAAGTAGGTGTACCAACTTGATCGAAAATGACACCTAAAGAGTCTCTTTCTTTGCCTAAGCGAAGCATGGTTTTTACAAAGTTTGCTCCAAATGAGCTATAAACCCATGATGTTCGAATGATTATGGAGTTTAAAGGGTTTATATCTAGCATAGCTCTTTCACCATCAAGTTTAGTTTTTCCGTAAACACCATTTGGATTTGTAATATCATCTTCCGTATAAGGCTTGTAGTTTTTACCGTCATATACATAATCAGTAGATATATGTACAAGCTTAATATTTTTTTCTTTTGCTATCTCTACTAAATTTTTAACTGCTATATGATTTATCTTATCTGCATTTACTTCATCTTCTTCTGCTTTGTCTACTGCTGTGTATGCTGCACAGTTTACGATAGTATTTATATTGTTAAGTTCTACAAACTCTTTTATCAATGCACTCTGAGAGATGTCTAAACTCTCCTTATCTGTAAAAAAGAAGTTATATTTATATGATGGTGATATAATTCTAAGTTCAGAACCAAGTTGGCCTTTAGAGCCTGTTACTAAGATATTATTCATTATAGTAGTTTACGCCATATTCAAAGATATCTTTAGTTTTTGAGAGTATAGGTTGCGTTTTATCTTTTGCAGAGAGTAACAGTTCATCTTTTGGTACTAACCAATCAATACCCAAACTATCATCATCAAATGCTATTCCCCTATCATTTTCAGGAGAGTAGTAGTTGTCTACTTTATATGCAAAGATAGTATCATCTTCAAGAACCACAAAACCATGGGCAAAGCCACGAGGAACCAAGAGTTGTTTCTTGTTCTCACTGTTTAGCTCAACACTAACATGTTTTCCAAAAGTAGGGCTGCCTTTTCGTATGTCTACCGCAACATCTAAAACACTACCCTTTATGACTCTTACAAGTTTAGTTTGTGCAGATGGTGGGAGTTGGTAGTGGAGTCCTCTTAAAACACCTCTACTAGATCTGCTTTCATTGTCTTGTATAAAATTTATCTTAAACCCTAAAAACTCTTCAAGCTTGTCTTCTCTATAGCTTTCAAGAAAATACCCTCTTGAATCACCATGAATATCTGGTTCTATTATGATTATATCTTCTATAGATGCTCTTGTAAATTTCATGATTGATTAGCTCTGTTTATTAGGTATTGACCATACTGGTTTTTTTTAAGTGGCTCGGCAAGTCTTAACAGCTCCTCTTTGGATATGTAGCCCATCTCATAAGCTATCTCTTCAAGACATGCTACTTTTAGTCCTTGTCTTTTTTCTATAGTTTGTATAAACATACTAGCTTCAAG
>NZ_JALSKT010000033.1 GCF_026988655.1 Sulfurimonas sp.
CCATGCCCTACTATCTCAACTTCTTCAAAGGCTTTGAGTTTAGTGACCGTGTCAAGCGTGATTTTTCCTGCTTTTGCTTCTTTGAGATGTGAAATCAAAATCCGTGCCAAACTCACAAAAGGAGGATACATATCTTCCACAAAAAACATCTCATCTTTTAAAAAAGCTTCATAATCATTAAGATAAAGCGAGAAAAATTCAGCATTTTGTGACTGCACAATCACCTCTGCATTCTTCGCCCTACCCGAACGCCCTGCAATTTGTAAAAGCAGACTCATCGCCCTCTCTCTTGCTCTATAATCTCCCAAACCTAAAATATAATCCATACCTAAAATAATAGAGAGTGTAATGTTCGCATAATCATGCCCCTTACTTAACATCTGTGTTCCTAAAAGTAAGTGACTCTCTTTGGCTTCAAAACGCTTCAAGGCTTTTTTGAGTTTACTAGCCGTGCTAATGCTGTCGGTGTCAAACTGCTCTACTACCATGTCAGCAATGCCCTGCTCCACCATCTCTTTGGCTTCAACTGTTCCCATACGTTCACTTGTCAAAGGCTCATGCCCACACGCACTACAAACGGTTCTAATGGCTTCGGTAAAATTACAATAGTGACACTTCAAGTGCCGAACTTTACGGTGCAGTGCCATACCTACCGAACAGTAGGGGCAAGTATGGGTTTCGCCACATTTTTGACAATACAAATACTTAAAGTTCCCCCGTGTTGGCACAAACAAAAGCGACTGTTCCCCTGCTTCAAAATTGCTTTTTAGCTTCTTTATCATGCCATTGGTTAAGCTTGTTCCCTCTACAAAAGTGTAGTTTTTTTGCGTCTGTATAAAAGGTTTTTTGAGCCGTACTGTGTCGTATTTGTAGTAAGAGCTAAGACTAGGAGTCGCCGATGCCAAAAGAACTTTGGCATTTAATTTAGCCCCCATATAGACAGCCATATCACGAGCATGGTAGCGTGGTTTCATCATAGATTTATAGCTATCGTCATGCTCCTCATCGACAATAATCAAACCCAAATTAGTGAGTGGCGTAAAGAGTGCCGACCTAGCCCCTGCTACAATATCGACTTCATTATTGTGTATCTTCTCTAAAATCTCCTCTTTTTTCTTTTTGGTCAATTTAGAGTGCCACATCACCAAACGCTTTCCAAAATACTTAGTGAGTCGTTTTTCCATCTGTGGGGTAAGGGAGATTTCAGGCATCAAAAAAATGCACTGCTTCCCCTCTTCAATACTCTTTGCCATAAGCGAGATAAAGATTTCCGTTTTCCCAGAACCTGTCACCCCAAAAAGTAAAGCTTTCTCTTTTGTAAGGAGTTCTTCATAAGCTTTTTGTTGGTCGGCTGATAATGTTGGAAGCTCGTAGGGGGCGATTGCCATCGCACCACTTTGTTTTTCCAATATTTGGTGCGATGGCAATCGCCCCCTACGGGGCATAAACAACGCCAACGCTTCACCCAAAGAGCTAAAATAATAAGTAGCCATAAACTTAGCAATGGCTATCTGATTTTCATCATAATAATTTGCTAAAACTTCTGCTATTTCAGAAGTTTTAAATTCAGTGGGCTTTTCTACCTCTTTTAAAATCATCGCTCTTTTTATTTTGGAGTGTACGGGAACGTTTATGATTTGACCTATTTTTAGTGCTTCTTTAGCATGGTAAGTTAAGATTGGAGCTGATGATTTTAGGAGGGTGGTTTGGTAGTAGTAGATGATGTTATCCTAAAAGATACTTTTACAAAAAAGTATCTTTAGTTCATCCATAAAATCACTATTAACTGATGCTAATTTTTTATCAACCATTTCAGAATGAAGTGTAAAACATTTATCATATTTTACAAAAGATACAAGTTTCAACGAACCATTACTTAAATTTTCTTCATTAATCTTATGAATAGATGCTTGTGTTGATTGAGAAGTAACTTGAAAGCAGACAATATCACCAAGACTATTTTCATCTTTTATAATCAGAACTGGTCTCTTTTTAGAACGGCTCAAATCTGTAAAGGGAAATGCAATAAGAACAATATCCCCTCTATTATAACTCATCCCAAGCCTCATCATCACTATTGTCCCAAGTGTGTTGCATAGAAGAGCTTTGCATTAATATCATGGGGTCGATATTATTTAATTTTCTTTTTATTTCTCTATCAAAAGAGGAAAAAGGCAAAATCAATATCTCAACTTCTTCATTTAAATACTCTTTTGGTATCTCAATAATATATCTTTGGTTTGTTGGTCTAATAATCTCTCTATACATCTGTTACTCCTTTAAAAGGTAAATAATAATCCATTATACCAAAAAAT
>NZ_JALSKT010000034.1 GCF_026988655.1 Sulfurimonas sp.
TTTCAAAGATAAGCAGGTTTCTTACCATTTGTTGTAAAAAAATGTTGTAAAATTTTAAAAATAGAAACATTAAATCCCTAAAATAAGGGCTAAATCAAGAAAGAACTCAACAATCCTATAAGTCCTCCAAATACACCACCCCAGACTACTAGCCAGCCAAGATGTTCTTTGATAAGGTTTTGTATGATTTGTTTGACCATCTCCGGTGTAAGCTCATTGAGCCTAGAATCTACTACCTTTTCTATTGATAAGAGCAAGTCCTCATGTAAAGAAGAACTCTCAAGATGATTTTGCAGAGTTGCATTAAAGGCACTGGAGTTTACTATTTTTATAACCGCAGTTTGCATCTTTTGCGCAAATGGTTCTCTGAGGTTTTCAAGAGCTGCTTCTCCACCAAACATACCAAGCATTCCTCCAAATGAAGACTCCATCACTGTTTTACTCAGAGCATCAAAGGCCGGGGTAAAGTCTGTTTCTTGGATGATTGGCTCTAGATTGAGCTTTTTTTCTTCATTTTTGAAAAACTTTTCTAATTGTTCACGAGTGAAAAATTCACTCATAATAAGGTTTTTTATGGCACGTCTAAAAGAGTCAAAACGGTTTACAATGACACCTGAACCATATAAAAATGGTACTTTTTCAAACAACATATGAATGGCAAGTTGATTTGTGAGGGCACCTGAGAGGGCAAAAAGTCCTGTATAGAGGAGCGCTTGAGAGTAGTAAGGTGTTATAAATGAAACCCCAACAAGGGTAAACGCAGTAAGGTTTGTGATAAAGCTTTTATTTAATTTCAAAATTTCTTTCCTTTTTAAAAGTGTAATTATATACAAAAAGTGTATGATTAGGAAAAATATTTAATGGAAAAATTATATGAAATCTGAAACCTATGAATTATTTAGAAATGAGAGTGTAGATGCAATTGTTACAGAGATAGAACATGAATTAGAGCAGAGAAATGAGTCTCCGTTTTGGAGGGACAAAGTTTCACCTTTTTCACGTGCTATTCTTTCTGTTCTTATCCCTCTTCGTGAGCAAGGTCTTTTGTTTACGCCTGAGGGGAAAAAAGTAGATGAACTCTCTCCTGAACTTTTTTTAGACTGGAGTGACTTTTTAAGTTTAAAAACACTTGCGTTTACGCTGAGTCACTCAAATGAAGCAAAAAAATTACTTCGTACGCATTTAGATAACAAGAGTTGTGAAAAATATGAGCCTATAGATTTAAGTACCTTGGGGAGTTATTTAAGTAGATATACTGTTGATCTTGAAAATGAAGGTTTGGATTTTCCTATAGCAAACTACAATCTACATCAAGGTGTTAGCAATGTTATAAAATCATTACTTTAGTAGAAGATAAGATAGAGAACTCCCCAGAGTAAAAAGATGATAAACCCTAAAACTGCGAATGTAATAAGAATTCGTAGTGTTAGAAAAAAAAGAAATTTTACAAAGGTGGGAAGTTTAAACATTTACTGTTTGTAAGGCTGCGTTTGAAGATGTAAACCTTTTGTCGCATACTCCATACCGCCTTGTAGATTAATGACTTTATAGCCAAACTCTTTTGAAAGCCATGGTGCTATCATAGAAGTTCTGCTTCCTGTATGACAGATAAGTGCAAAAGGTTTTTTTGTATTGACTTTTTGGTTGAGTTCTTCTAAGAATTTTTTCGCATCATAGTTCCCTCTTTCATCAAAAAACATAATTGGGACTGTATTTTTGAGAAGACCCGTCTCTCTCCACTCTCCTGGCGTTCTTACATCAACGATAGGAATGTTTTTCTTCATAAAATCTTTTGTTAAGTACTGGTTTGTAAGTTCTGCAAATAAAGATACACTCAGTAATAATATTGCTAAAATAATTTTTTTCATTATTTTCTCCAAATTTAAAGTGTATAATTATATCAATAAATAAACAATAGGTTGAATATGGCAGCTTCTAAAAAAGTAATTGATAATTCTAATAGACTACGTTATATTAGAGCTTTACAGAGATTTCAAAAAAGTATTTTATCTTATCTCAGTAAGAGTGAAGAGTTAAGCAAAGAGAAGTATGATAAAAAAATAGAGAATGCTTTAAAACTACTAAACAGAGTAGAGGTAAGCCAGCTCTATAAAGGTGACTTGCAAGAACTTGAAAAGTTTGTAAAAAAAATGATAGCGTATAAAGATTCTGATGAAGAGATTGAAAATATTAAAGAAGATATCACATATACTACAAATCAGCTTGAAAAAAATAAAAATTCAAGACGTTATAAAAAAGATAAACACTCCCAGTCAAAATTTAGTGACTGGGAATAGTCTTTATCCCTCTGTAT